>JBAULD010000810.1:0-10421 GCA_049578005.1 Polyangiaceae bacterium | reverse complement strand
GTCAACAAGAAGGCCAGCGTCATTCGCGTGTATCTCCCGCCCGACGCGAACACGCTGCTATCGGTGACCGACCACTGCGCTCGGAGCGTCAACTACGTCAACGTCATCGTGGCCGGAAAGCAGCTCGCGCCCCAATGGCTCACCATGGATCAGGCGATCAAGCATTGTGCCGCAGGGGTCGGGATCTGGGAGTGGGCATGCAGCGACGCCGGCGGCGATCCCGACGTGGTCATGGCATGCGCGGGCGACGTTCCCACCCTCGAAACGCTGGCGGCGGTGGACATCATGCGCGACTGTCTCCCGGAGCTGAAGGTGCGCGTGGTCAACGTGGTCGACTTGATGCGCCTGCAGCCGGCGCTCGAACACCCGCACGGGCTTTCCGACATCGACTTCGATGGCATTTTCACTGCGGATCGACCTGTCATCTTCGCCTATCACGGTTATCCCTGGCTCATTCACCGGCTGACGTACCGGCGGAACAACCACAGCAACATCCATGTTCGGGGCTTCAAGGAAGAAGGCACGACGACCACGCCGTTCGACATGGTCGTCCGAAATGACATGGATCGTTTTCATCTGATCCAGGACGTCATCGACCGTGTACCGGGGCTCGGATCGCGCAAGGCATACGTCAAAAAGCAGATGGCCGACAAGCGCGTCGCGCACTGGCAATACATCCGTGAGCACGGCGACGACATGCCGGAGGTTCGAGATTGGCGTTGGCGAGTACGCGGGACGGCGGCCTCGCCGCCATCCGACTAGAAACGGCGAGGGGCCTCGCGACCGCGCTGGAACGAAGGAGTCGACGGGATGCTTCCCCGCAAACTGCCAATGAATCTCGAAGAGTTGACTGCGCTTGCACTGGATCTACGCTGGACGTGGAGCCACACCGGCGACGCTCTCTGGCGGCGCATCGACGCCAAAGTGTGGGAGCAGACGCGCAACCCCTGGGCCATTCTCCAGAACGTCGGCCACAAAAGGCTCGAAGAGCTCACGCAAGACCAGGAGTTTTGTGCGGAGCTGTCGCGCGTCTCGAGCGAACGCCGCGAACACCTCACTGAGTCGACCTGGTTCTCGGCCAACGGCTTTCGTCTTCGAGATGAGCGCATCGCGTACTTCAGCATGGAATTCGGCCTGAGCGAGGCGGTCCCTCTGTACGCCGGCGGGTTGGGCATCCTCGCCGGCGATTACCTCAAGACCGCGAGCGACCTCGGAGTGCCGCTCGTCGGAGTCGGGATTCTCTTTCAAGAAGGCTACTTCCGCCAAATCGTCGACGCGACGGGCAGGCAGCGCGAAGCCTATCCCTACAACGACCCGACCACACTCCCGATTCGACCGGTGGCCGCACCGCAGGGCGATTGGCTGCGCGTCGGCGTCGAGTTGCCGGGGCGCACGCTCTGGCTCCGGGTGTGGCTCGCGAGCGTGGGCCGGGTCAGCCTCTATTTACTCGACAGCAACGACCTGCTCAACAGCCCGGTAGACCGCGGGATAACGAGCAAGCTCTACGGAGGCGGGTCGGAAACGCGACTCCTACAAGAAATCGTCTTGGGGATCGGCGGATGGCGCGCCCTCGCGGCACTCGAACTCGAACCGAGCATCGCCCATCTGAACGAAGGGCACGCCGCGTTCGTCGTGATCGAGAGGGCACGGCGGTTCATGCAGCAAGCGCACGTTTCGTTTTACGAGGCGCTCTGGGCGACGCGCGCCGGCAACGTCTTTACGACCCACACGCCGGTCGCCGCAGGCTTCGACACGTTCTCACCCGAGTTGGTCGGCAAATACCTGCCGCCATTTGGCGCCTACCTCGCGGAGCTCGGGATCTCCTCGTCGGAACTGCTCGCCCTTGGGCGGCAGGATCCGAAAGACGCTTCCGCGCCCTTCAACATGGCGCACTTGGCCATGCGTGGTTGTTCTCACACGAACGCGGTGAGCCGACTGCACAGGAGCGTGAGCCGTCGTATCTTCGCCGGTCTCTTCCCGCGATGGCCGGAGCGGGAGGTCCCGGTCGATTACGTGACCAACGGCGTGCACGTGCCGTCATGGGACTCGCGCGCCGCCGACTCGCTTTGGTCGGGCGCGTGCGGCAAAGAGCGATGGCGAGGCTCGATCGAGCGACTCCCGGAGGTTATCGCGACGCTGAGCGATGAAGATCTCTGGAAAATGCGGTCCGAAGAGCGCGCGGATCTGCTCGCGTACGCGCGCCGCCGTCTCCAGCGGCAGTTCGCGCAGAGAGGGGCCGAACCGAGCGCGGTCGAAATAGCGACCCGAATCTTCGAACCGGAAACGCTTACGATCGGTTTCGCTCGGCGCTTCGCTGAATACAAGCGCTCCGATCTGCTTCTGCGTCAACCCGATCGTCTGGCCCGGCTTCTTCTCGACCCGGCGCGTCCGGTCCAGATCATCGTTGCGGGAAAAGCGCACCCGGACGACGAACTCGGCAAGCGCATGATCGCAGAATGGATTGCCTTCGTGAACCGGCGCGACGTCCGTCACTGCGCCGCGTTCATCGAGGACTACGACATTTTGCTCGCCGAACAGCTGGTCCAGGGTGTCGACGTATGGATCAACACGCCGCGAAGACCATGGGAAGCGTGCGGAACGAGCGGAATGAAGGTGCTCGTAAACGGCGGTCTGAACGTTTCCGAGGTCGACGGGTGGTGGGCAGAGGCGTATCGGCCCGAGGTCGGATGGGCGCTCGGCGATCACGACGGTGCGCCGTCTGATTCGCGGGACGCCGACGACCTATACGCGGTACTCGAGCGGAGCGTCGTGCCGGAGTTCTACGAGCGCGACGAGCATGGAATCCCCTTGAAATGGCTCGCGCGGATCCGTGCGAGCATGGCGGAGCTGGCCCCGAATTTCAGCAGCAACCGAATGGTGCTCGAGTATTTGGAGCACGTCTACGCGGACGCAGCCGAACAACTTCACCGGAGAGTCGACGGTGGGGCTCGCTTGGCGCGAGAACTCTACGAGTGGGAGCAGGCGCTGGGGTCGCGCTGGAGCGAGGTTCGCTTCGTCGAGAGCCACGGCACAACTCACGACGGCACGCTGGAATTTCGCGTCGCCGTGGATCTCGGCGGCATTCCCGCCGACGCGGTTCGCGTGGAGATCTTCGCGGACAGCCCCGATGACGAGCCGCCTTTCCGCCAGAAGATGGAACGCCTGGCGGATGGTTCCGGCAGTTCGAAGGGCGCCCTATTCTCGGGGACCGTGGCAACCGCCCGCCCGGTAAGCGACTTCACGGCGCGCGTCATTCCCGAGCGCGAAGGCGTCCGCATACCCGCCGAGATGGCGCTCATTCAGTGGCTACGCTGAGCTGCACCGTCGCACGATCTCATCGGTCACTACCAGAGCGAAGAATGCGACACTGACCCACGCGTTGACGTCGAAAAATGCTTTGTCGATCGCCGTGAGTCCGCGGCGGTGCACGATCGAATGCTCGTAGGCCAGCAACGCGGCGCAGATGGCGACGGCGAGGCCGAACGGGACACCCCGGCGGAGAGCGAGCCCGCATCCAGCGAGAGCCACGACGGTCACGACATGGGCGCAAGCGCTGATCGCGAGAGCGTTGCGCGTGCCGAATCGGGCGGGGATCGAGTGGAGCCCGGCCGCGCGGTCGAAGCCCTCGTCTTGAAGCGAATACAGCACGTCAAAGCCGAGCAGCCACGTCACGACGGCAGTCATGAGAAGGACGATTCCCACAGATGGGGCTGCACCCATGCCGATCCACGCCCCGCCAGGAGCGAGCGCCAGCGCGACGCCCAGCCAGGCGTGCGCGCCCCAGGTGAATCGTTTGGCATAGGAGTATCCGAGCAAGACCGCCAGAACGCCCGGAGCGAGCACTGCGGGCCAGCGCCCCAACGTCGCCGCGAACCCCAGGAAGGCGGCCCCCGAGACTCCGGCGAGAGCGAGCGCTTCGCGGGCGCCCACGACGCCCGAAGGAACATGGCGCCCGCGCGTGCGCGGATTTCTCGCGTCGACATCCCGGTCGGCCCAACGGTTGAATGCCATCGCGCTCGTCCGTGCGCAGACCATACAAGCGAGCATCGACGCCGCGCGCGCCACCCCGAGCGGCTTATGGGGCTCGGCGAGCGCCAGCACGACCGCGCTCGCGGCGAACGGCAAAGCGAAGACGGTATGCGCGAAGGCCACGAGCGACCCATACGTGCGAATGCGCGCGACAAGCGTCATGTTGGGCCGTCATGCCGTCGAGCGATCCACCGCCGCGGCGCGCGAACGTTGCTCAGTACGAAGGCGCAGGCGTCTTCACCCACATCCCCGTCCACGGCGAGCAGCCCCGGCCTCGCGCCGCGCACGATATGCCCTACGTCGTGCCGTGCGAGTGCTCGCGCCCCTTCCCACGTCGCCATACGCAAAAAGTCTTTGGCCGGCACGCTCGGGAACCTGTCCGCAAGGGCACGCGCTTCGGCCAGGACGTCCAGCGACGCGTTCGATGCGAGCGAATCGGTTCCGAGAGCCGGGAAGATTCCCTCCGCCCGTGCCGCCAGCAGGGGCGGCAGCCTGGTCTCAATGAAGAGGTTCGAACGAGGACAGAAGACGACCGAGGGACCGGAGCGAGCAACGAGCGCGAGCTCGTCCGGGCGGGCGTCGGTGAGGTGAACGCACAAGACGTGAGGCCCGAGGGCGCCGAGCTCGGCGGCGAGATCGAGCGGCGACTTTCCCGGCCAGACGACCCGGTCGCGCGGGAGCTTGAGACGCGACTCGTACCAATCCGCGATTGGCCCGTCGCCCCGTTCGAGAAATCTTCGCTCCGCGGCGTGCTCGGCCACGTGAATGCTCGCGCGCACGCCTCGCTCGCCGGCGTTGCGGAGGAGACGACGCGTCACTTCGGGGTGCGTCGTGTAGAGCGTGTGGGGCGTCGGGGCGTAAATTAGGTCTGCGCTAGGCCACGAGCCCACCATTTCGGCCATGACCTGTGGAAGCGAAGCCACCCGCTTCTCCAGCGGTGCCTGCTCGACACCGAACACTTCGTGGAAGACGCTCCCGACGATTCGGTGACGCGCGAGCGCATTCACCGCTGCGAGGGTGTTGGTCACTTCTCCCACTGCGACGGTACCGAATCCGACGAGATCATCGACTGCGCGCTCGATCGCGTCGGTGTCTTGCTCGGGCGACACTTCCGCGCGGACCGCCAGCATGTGCTCCACCCAAGGGACGAAGCCGGAGCCGCCCGGGATCTGCCCGCGGAGCGCGCTCAGCTCGAGATGTAGGTGCGCGTTCACGAGCCCGGGGAACAGCGCGCCACGCACTCGCTCGACGTCCGCTCCGGCGTACCGCGGAAGAATGTCCTCGGCCGCCCCGACATCGACGATCCGACCGCCCGCATCGACGACTACCGCGCCGTCGCGAACGACCTCCGCGTCGCCGGGGATAACCGCATCTGCGTGCACGATCCGCACGTCGCCCACCCTCACGTCGGAGCGGTGAGCCAATCGTATCGCACATTCCGGCGTACCGCCTTGAAGCCCGCCGCTCGGATGTTGCGTTCGATGGCTTCCGCGTTCATGCAGAAGGTAGTTCCAGCGCTCGATACGACGTTCTCCTCGAACATGACGCTGCCGAAGTCGTCCGCGCCGAAGCGAAGCGCAACTTGCCCAACTTCAGGACCCTGGGTGACCCAAGACGCACCGACGTGGTCGACGTTGTCGAGCATGATGCGCGCCGTGGCTTGCTGTCGAAGGTAGAGGACGGTGCCGTTGTCGCCCGGCTCGATGTTCGTCCCTTTCTCGTGCTGGAAATCCCAGCAGAAGAAGGCGGTAAAGCCGCCGGTCTCGTCCTGAAGGTCACGGATCTTGATCAGATGCGCGATCCGATCACGTGCAGTGTCGATCGTTCCGTACATCATCGTGGCGCTCGACCTGAGACCCATGTGATGCGCCGTGCGCATGACACCCAGCCACTCGTCGCTCGTGCATTTCGCCTTGGCGATCTTGCGGCGCACGCGGTCGACCAAGATCTCCGCCCCGCCCCCAGGCACGCTGTCGAGCCCCGCGGCGTGGAGCCGTTCGAGAACCGCTCGCACGCCGAGGCTCTCGATACGCGCGATGTGCAAGATCTCTTCCGGGGAGAGCGCATGGAGTCCCAGCGAGAACTCGCGCTTGATCCAGCGAAACAGGTCTTCGTACCATTCGATGCGAAGCTCGGGATGAAGACCGCCTTGAAGCAAAATCTGAACGCCTCCGGCGTCGACGACTTCCTTCAGCTTCTTGGCGAGCTGCTCGCGTGTCAGGACGTACCCCTCGGGGTGCCCAGGCGGCCGGTAAAAGGCGCAGAAACGACAACTCGTCGTGCACACGTTCGTGTAGTTGACGTTTCGATCGACGATGTACGTGACGACGCTGTGCGGGTGCTTCCGCTTCCTCACGGCGTCTGCAGCTAGACCGAGATCGAACAGCGAGGCTTGCTCAGCGAGCCGCTCCCCCTCGGCGGCGCACAATCGTTCGCCGTCCGCGGCGCGCGAGAGGAGCGTGTCGAGCCCGGGTACGGTCGCGCCGTTGCGCCGATCGTCGTCGAAGAAGCGCACCCGTGCCCGCGGAAGAAGTCCGGCGCTCGCGGCGTCGTCGTAGAAGCGCTCGAGACCCCGCCGCTCGTCGTCCCCGAGGTCGTAGCGAATCGCCTCGCGGAGGTAGGACCGCAACGACGTGGACGACAACCCCGCGCGCACCGCGTGCTCGTCGGCGATGGCGTCGCGCCGCTCGAGCCCCGCCGCTTTTGCAGCCGCCAAGAGGCTCTCGTCGCCGGCGGACAGCGTGCCCTTCGGGCCGCACCATGCGGCGAAGACGAACGGCAACCCGGTGAGCTCCCACCAGGCGAGTCCGAGGTCGAGAACGTGAGGAAAGCGACCTTCGATCTCGAGCGCCGGGTCTCCGATGATCAACGCGCCGCGCGATCCCGAGACAGTGGCGATCGCGTCCTTGGCCGTAGCGCCGAGAAGCCGAGGCTCGCGACCCTTCGAGCGCGCTCGAAGGACGAGCCTCGCCAGAACGACGCTCGTCCGAGAAGACAAGTCCACCGCAAGCTCGTCGATCGTCTCGATCGGGCGCTCGGAGACGATCGCGATACTTCGGACGGCCCCGCGAGCGCCGATGGCGCACCCCCGCACGACGCGCAGGTCCCCGATGGTCGCGGCGGCGGCGACGGGCATCAACGCGAAGTCGGCCTCGCCCTCGGCCACGCGTCGCGCGACCTCGCTCGGCGACGCGCAATCGAGACGCAAGCGCGCGCTCGCAGGCTCTCGGTCCAATCCCTCGTACAGCGGCCGAGCGTTCAAATAGCCGACGGCCGCCGCTCGCAATCGATCGTCCGGCCCAATCACGACAACACCTCCAAGTGCTTCGTGGCCTTGCGGTCCCGGACGTTGATTGCCGCCTCCGGCATCGACGCGCGCGGGTGCTCGCGGAGCACGTTGTACAGCGACCCGCGCTCGACGGGAATGCGTCCTGCTTCTTGGATGAGGCGAACGATCTGCTGAGCGGTCAAAGCGCCGGGGGATCGCGTTCCGGCGGCGCGGTAGATCGTCTCGTGCACAATTGTGCCATCGATGTCGTCCGCGCCGAAGCAGAGCGCAATCTGGGCCACCTCCGGCGTCATGCTGACCCAATACGCTTTGACGTGCGGTACGTTGTCGAGCAAAAGGCGCGAAACCGCGACAGTCCGCAGCGCGTCGATCGCGGTCGGCGCAGGCAGGTTGCGCATTCCATTTCCGTCGGGATGAAAAGCGAGCGGTATGAACGCCTGAAAGCCTCCGGTCTCGTCTTGGAGCGCGCGGAGACGCACGAGATGGTCGACGCGGTGTTCGAACGTCTCGATGTGACCATAGAGCATCGTCGCGTTGGTGCTGATGCCGAGGCCATGCGCGACCCGGTGAACCTCGAGCCACTCATCGGCCGTCGCTTTGTCGTGCGCGATGCGTGTCCGCACCGCGGGGTGAAAGATTTCGGCGCCGCCGCCGGGAAGGCTGTCCAACCCGGCGGCCCGCAGCCGCTCGAGGACCTCGCGGTACGTCATTCCGTAGTGCGTCGCGAAGAAGTGGATCTCGACGGCCGTGAAGCACTTCAAGTGGACGTCGGGCTTGATGCGCTTGAAGCCGGCGAGAAGTTCCTCGTAGTAAGAAAAGGGCAGGCCGGGGTGAAGGCCGTTGACGATGTGGATCTCGCCCGGGGGATCGTCCATGCGCTCTTCGAGCTCGCGCCAGGCCTCCTCGACACGCATCGTGTGCGCGCCGGGGGCTCCTTCTTCGAGCTTTGCGAACGAGCAGAAGAGACACGACGCCACGCACACGTTGGTTGTCTCGATTCGCATGTTCCGATTGAAATACGTGCGATCGCCGTGGCGCCGCTCGCGAACCTCGTTGGCGAGGCGGCCGACGGAAACGACGTCGGGGTGGCGGAAGAGCGCGATGCCGTCGTCGAACGACAGCCGCTCGCCGGCGTGAAGTTTTTGGACAATCGCGTCGAGCATCGATTTTCTCCTAGATCGACAGCGCCTCGTCGACAGTATCGACCGATCCATCGGCGCCGACGAAGACGGGAATGCGTCCGCTGCGGCGGACGAATCCGGCGAGCTCTTTCTTCTTCACGAGGTCGGCAGCCTGGAGCCGTGACCGCTTGCCGACCCCGATCTGCTCGCCTTCCGCGAATGGAAGGCCCCGCTTGCTGGCGATATGCCCAGCGAGCTCGTTCGCCCCGAAGCCAAGCCCCACTTGAGCGAGTTCCAGACCGCAGCGCGTCCAGTCGATGCGAACTCGGGCGCTCGGGGGTCCGGCCACGCGCGCGACCGCGATCTCGCGAAGCAGCTCGAGACCGGTGAGGCGGCTATCATCTCGAGGCAGGACGACCACGTCGGTCTCCGCTCCGGGCGGCGGGGCATAGATGCGAACCTGGTCGCCGACCTCTTCCCGTCGCACGCGGTCGGCGAGGGCTCCCAACGCCAGGAGGTCGGCTCCGCGAAGCAGCGCGGCGTGGACTTCGTCCATCGTTCCCGCACGTCGCGACTCGAGAACACGAGCGAGTCCCGCCGCTTCAATGGCGCGATCGACCAGCGCGCTCAACTTTGGCCCCAGCGGCGAACGAGATCGTGGTCGAGGCCCAGATGATCGAGGATGCGCGCGATCACGGTGTCGAGGGCTTGGTCCAGCGTTTGGGGCTTGCCGTAGAACGAGGGCATCGCGGGGAGCACGAGCGCGCCTGCGCGCGCGAGATGGACAAGGTTGTCGAGGTGGACGACGCTCAGCGGCGTCTCGCGGGGGACGACGATCAGCGTCCGACGTTCTTTGAGCATCACGTCCGCGGCACGCGTCAGGAGCGTATCCGAAATCCCGTGGGCGATGCGCGAGACGGTCCCCATCGAGCACGGCACGACCACCATCGCGTGCCATCCAGCGCTTCCACTCGCGAATGGCGCGCGGTAGTCGCGAAATCCCCAGATCGGGTGACCGACCTGCTCGCGCACGTCGCCGCCGCACTCGAGCGCCCAGACCTCGGGCGCCGTCTGCGAGATGCACACTCCCAGCTCGACGTCATTCCGCGGACCGAGCACCTCGAGCAGCCGTCGGGCATAGGGCGCCCCGCTGGCGCCTGTGATTCCGACGACGATCTTCTTTCTCACGGCGCCACCTCGGCGCGCACGATCGATGCGACCCCGAGGGTCAGGTCGGTGCCACGAATCCGCGCAAATCCTGCCGTCAGGAGCAGGTGCTCGTACTCCAACCGGGTGAGAAACCCGGCCATGCTTCGCGCGAGATAGTCGTATGCGGGCCTATCTCCGGACAGCCAGCCCCCGAGCGCGGGAAGCACGAACGACGCGTACGCGCGATGGAACGCTCGGGTCACCGACCTCGTCGGCCGGAACAGCTCCAACGTGACGAACACGCCTCCGGGGCGGAGCACGCGCAGCACTTCCCGCGCTCCGGCCAGGGGGTCGGCGAGGTTTCGGATTCCGAATCCGCAAACGACCGTCGAAAAGGAACCGTCCTCGAACGGCAGCGCCGCCGCATCCGCCACGACGATTTCGGCTCGCGGTGCTTTGTTCCGTCCTGCGTCGAGCATCTTCGCAGCGAAGTCCACGGCAACGATGCGATCGGCGGGGCGAAGGCTTGCTAGGGCGGCGGTCAAATCCATCGTTCCGGCGCACAAGTCGAGGACCGGCCCCGGTGGAGCGTCGCTGGCCTCGGCCACGGCACGCGCCCGCCAGCGTCGATCGATTCCCGCCGACATCAGACGGTTGAGAAGGTCGTAGGTGGGCGCGATCCGGTCGAACATGCTTCGCGCGGCGCTCTCGTGGCGCGCCTCCGCGCCGCGACGCGCAGCGACCTGCGGAATGGGTGCCGGCGGCTGGGTCACGTCCTCGCCCTCTGCAGGAGGTCGCGCGCAACGTCGAGCACGCGCGCGACGGTGCCGCGG
>JBAULD010000809.1:0-1813 GCA_049578005.1 Polyangiaceae bacterium | reverse complement strand
CCTACGCACGCGCCACGTCGGTTCGGGCCTCGACGATGGGAATCGCTGGCTTGGGCCCGCCCTTCCTTCATTCCCCACGATATGGCCGGCGTCCAGTGAAATGGCGGGCGTCCAGTGAAAGTTTGGGCGGCGAACCGCGCACAACGGAAATGTACCGCCGGCGTCGAGCCGTATATCGGCTTTCGCTCAGGGCAGAAGATTCGTCAGGTCGCGCTCTCCACGACGTGGCTGCTCACTTGGACGAGAAGGCGCTGGATTCGCTGGACGAGCTCGGCGGGCTCTTTCACGACCCCCTCGGCGAGGAGAGCTTGGTCGTAGAGAAGCTCGGACCACTGGGCCACTTGCTCGGACGAAGGGCTCCGCGAAGCGAGGCGGTCGAGGTTCTTGATGATCGCGTGGTTCGGATTGAGCTCGAGGATCCGCGGCGACTCCCCGCCGCTCGCATCCATCATCTTCATGATGCGCTCCATGTTCGCCCCCAGGGCTCCCTCCTGCGCGACCAGACAACTCGCGCTGTCGGTGAGGCGTCGCGAGAAGCGAACGTCCTTGACCCGACTCCCGAGCGTCTTTTTCACCGCGTCGAGCGCGGCCTTTCCCTCCCCTTCTTTCGGAGTCTCGTCCGCGGCGCTCCCGCCTAGGTCGAGCTCCCCGTGCGCCGCGCTCTTGAGCTTCCGCTTGTCGAACTCCGGGAGCGCCTGAACGACCCACTCGTCGACCGGATCGGTGAGCAGCAGGACGTCGATGCCGCGCTTCTTGAACGCCTCGAGGTGAGGACCCTGCTCGAGCGCCCGGCGGCTGGGCCCCGTCATGTAGTAAATCTCTTTCTGGTCCGCGGGCATCGCCTCGATGTACTGCCGCAGCGAAATGAGCTTGCCGGTCTCGGTCTTGAGCGACGGGAACCGGCAGAGCGCCGCGATCTCGTCCTTGTGCTTCCAATCCAGCGAGACCCCCTCTTTCAGGACGCGCCCGAACTCGCTCCAGAATTGGGCGTACGTCTCGGGATTCGAGTCGGCCAGCTCGTTCAGCGTCTTGAGAACGCTCTTGACGATCTGCTGCTCGATTTGAAGGAGATTCCGATCTTCCTGCAGCATCTCGCGCGAGACGTTGAGCGGCAGATCTTCGGAGTCGACCACCCCGCGCAGAAAGCGGAGGTAGGGCGGAACCAGGCGCTCGCAGTCTTCTTCGATGAGCACGCGCTTGGCATAGAGCCGCACGCCGGGGCGATTCTTGCTGAACAAATCGAGAGGCGCCTTTTCGGGGACGTAAAGAAGCGCGTGGAACTGGACCGGCGCCTCGACCGACATGTGCACGCGCGCGAGGGGGGTTTGCGCGTCGAACCCGGTGAGCCGGCGAAAAAACTCGGTGTGTTGCTCGTCGGTGACCTTGTTGCGCGGCAAAGCCCAGATTGCCGACGACCGATTCGTGAGCTCGTCGTTCAAGTAGATTGGGAACTGAACGAAGTCCGAATACTTCTGGATGATCTCCTTCACGCGCCAAGTCTTCGAGTACTCGCGCTCGTCTTCTTTGAGATGAACGACGACCTCCGTGCCGGGGACCTCGCGATCCCCCGGCAGCACGGTGAAGCTCCCGCTGCCCGTCGACCGCCAGACGACCGGCGCGGCATCGGGCAGCATCGAGCGGGTGCGCACGTCGACCCGCGAGGCGACCATGAAGACCGCGTAGAAGCCGACTCCGAACTGCCCGATGATGCGGAGCCCGCCTTCCTTGTTCTTGGCCGCTTCTTGGTAGGCCTTGATGAACTCGAGCGATCCGGAACGGGCGATGGTCCCCAGGTTCTGGATGACCTCATCGC
>JBAULD010000808.1:0-3929 GCA_049578005.1 Polyangiaceae bacterium | reverse complement strand
CCTGCGACAGCGTGTACATGTTGAATTGCATGTCGCTGTCGACCTGCAGGGAGACGTCGCTGAAAAACGCGTACCCTGCCTCGCCACCGCGGCTCGTGAGGACCGGCGCGGAGGGCAAACCGAGAAGCGTCTGCACGGCGTTGCCCCACTGCTCGGCCGACAACCGCCAGAGGCGCCGCGTAATGGTCGGCAGCGGCGCGCAAGCTGAGGCGGTGCTGCCGCCATCGGTCGAGCCGCTGCTCGAGCCCGAACTGGCCGCGGTGCCGCCGCTCGAGCCGCCCGCGGTCCCACCGCTTGAGCCGGAATTCGAAGCCGCACTCCCCCCGCTCGAGCCGCTGCTCGAGCCGGCATTCGCAGCGCCGTTGCCCGTGGTGTCGCCGTTTCGCGAGCTGGGCCCGCTGAGGTTGCTGCTGCAGCCCACCGCGCCGAGGCACGCTGCGGCCGTGAGCAGACCGACGAAACGGCTGTTGGTGGTCTTCATACCTGCCTCCAATTCCAAGACTGTTCGACGAACATCTGTGAGCCCCCGACGGGCAGGCAACGACGCATTGCCGATCGATCTCGTCACACCCGGCAACGTCGTCAAAAAAACAGGGTCGCGACCGCCGCCATCGTCACCGACGGCCGTCCTCGCTCGCAAAACACCGATCTAGACTGGTAGATTCGAATCTTGGGCGCAGACGATAGGCTGCGGCATCGGCACGGTCAAGACACGTAAACACCGTTTGGGACGTCGCCACACGTCGGCACCACTTAATACAGTAGCGTCTGAGGGTCAAAAAGGGTCACCGCCCGGTTGAAGGGACCACCTGGAGACGAAAAGCCGCGCCGGACATCCCGACACTCGGTCCTTGACCCGCCGCGTCAGTCGCTTCAAGAACGCGTTTTCACTCGAATCGTTCGACAATGGAGACGGGAGCCCCCTCTTTCCGGCGCGTCAGCGCAAAGGCGCGTATGACGTTATCGAGTGCCGCGCCTGCCTCTTCATTGCTTCGCGCGAGATTCGAGAACATCACAACGTCCTCAATACCGTCTCCGTCGAGATCGCCAGCGGCCAACCAAGTCAGACGACCCCGGTATGCTCCATGCACGATGAGCTCGCGGTAGCCGCCGCGAGCCCCTTCTCGATCGAACTTGAGGGTCGGGTCGGCTGCTCGCCACGAGTGGGCGGTGGCACCGTTCGGCTCAGGCACCGGCGCCACGGCCGCCGGTAAGAGTTCGCCAGGATCGTCTGACTCCACCAAATCGCGCACATAGCTGACGCGGGCGGGGCGCGCGGTTCTCAGCTTGGAGAGGACGCGGCAACGGATGGATTTCTCGCGAAAATTATAGTGCTCCCAGCCCCGACCGAGGACGACGTCAGTTTCTCCAACACCCTCGAGATCGGCGCAGCTGGAAAGCCGCCGGACCTTGTGATCTGGTAATGCCCCTTCCTTCAAGGAGAAGCCGCCGTTGAGCCAGGGCGCCGCCCACGCCGTCGACAAATCGCTCGGCGTTGTCTCCTCGGTTATCCCTGGCCACAGCTGAACGCGGTTGCTCCCCCCATCCTGTGTCCCGGTGGTCGTTGCAGACGATGACCCCTTGCAAGCGAGCGGTCCGCACAGAGCCAGAGCCAGGGTCGCAAGGGCTTTGGTCGGCGTCATGGGCCCGTCCGGGATTCGAGCGTCGCGAAGAAAGCCCGCAGCTGTTCGAGGATTCTTGCCGCATTGAAGCCCCAAAGCCGTGCCATTTCACCGGCTACGTCGGACAAGGATCGCGTGCCGTCGACCAAGGCGATGACGCTCCCTGCAAAGACGGATTTTTGCCCCATGGCCACCAAAGTGGGGGTCAGCGGGACGGGCAAGGTGGCATCGGCAATCCAGGGCGGAACGGGATCTGGATAAAGAAATTCCTTCGCCTCACCCGTCTTTCTCGCCGCAAAGGAGAACACGGTTTCGATCCGGCGGGAACCACTGACCGGGGAGTCGAAGTACGGGATGTCGTCGCGCCCGCGGTCGCTCAGTTCGAACCCGCTGGTGGAGACGAGGTCCCACACTTCTTCAATCGAATAGTTGGACGCGAGGCTCTGTTTAAATCGCAAGGGACCGAGGTTCAGCCAAAGGCCGCCGGGCCGAAGGGCCCGGTTGATGGCCGCGGTGGTCTCCTGAAAGTCTCGCCCCGTGGCGTCGACGAACCACGCCGTGAGAATGGTATCGAGCGACCCCGGCGCGAACGGGGGATGCAGTGCATCTGCAAACGCAAACGAAAAGTGCTCTCGCACGCCGACGGGAGCGTGGAGCTGCCGGGAGATGACGACATCGTTCTCTCCGTGCGGGGCTACGGGAAACTCGGGCAACACGACCGTTTCGCCGTGGAGCAACTTTTCGGCCGTCAGGAGCGGAAGCGGGTTCACGTCCAACGCCCAGGTCTCCGTCGGCCGAAGGGATTGATGGACGTCCACGGCGAGTCGGCCGGCCCCTGCGCCATACACTGCCAAGCGCCCCAACGGCTCGCGCGCCATTTTCGCCACGAGCTGCCGGGTCCGTTCCGATTCCTCGTCGCCCCACATCCAATCGCGGAAAATATTCTCCGAGAACTCGAGCACGGAATTATTCTGCGACTCGGGACGCGTGGGCAGTAGTTGCGGCTCGCCTCGCTTGAGGGGCGCGAAAAGCAGCTCGACCTGCACGCGTTGGTCTTCGCAACCGGCGATGACCCGCTCGATTCGGGCCCGAGTCCGGGGATTGGCGCCAGCGCCGTCCGCTTCGATGCGCCAGCGTCGTATGGTCGCGTCTGCGTCGGCGACGAAGTCGGCAAGCCGGCCGAGCCAAAGCGAGCGCCACAAGGCCGGGTCTCTCATCAAGCAGGGAATCGTGCCAATGAACGGATACGCCGTTTCGCAGCGACTGCAGCTCAATGAATCGGCTACGAGTCGCAGCGTTCCATCCGCACAGCGCGGGCAGGACAATCCTGCCGTCATGGAAGGGGAGAACGGCATCGGCGGGTCAGGATACGTCAAACTGGCGACGCAGCCCGTCGGACAATGAGCCGAACGGGTTGCCGGCGCCACTGTTAGCCATCGCGCGAAACCACGACCCCTCGTGGGTGTTCCGCTCGTTACATTCTTATGACGTAATCGGAGGGGGCGGCTGCGTCATTGAGCCAGCGCCCACGGAGTGACGCGCCGCGGTAGCAGCCGGGCTAGGCTCAACCTGTTTTGACTTGACCTCGGCGCTTGGATAGTGTCCACGTAGGCGGCTTCAATACTTTCATCTTCTTCGCCGACGTACCCGGCGCGTCACTGGGTGGATTCAGGCTGCACGCGCGATTGACCAGGTCGTCGCGCTCGAATCAACGGACATCAGCATATCATTATGGAGTGGAGGATTTCATGAAACGCACGCTGCGAACCACGGTCATCGCGCTTCCTATCGTCGGCGTCGTCGGCATCGCCCTCAACTGCTCGAGCAACGGAACCCAAACCTATGTGCCGCCGGGGTCCGGGAGCAGCTCTGGCACCGGTGAAGGAACTGGCAATGGCGGCGGGAATGGCGGCGGGAGCAGTAGCTCCGGCGCCGCGCCGTCGGGCGGTTCGAGCAGCGGCAGCGGAGGTTCTAGCAGCGGCACGGATGTCGGGGCGTCCAGCAACGGATCGAGCAGTAGCAGCGGCGGTTCCGCCAATGGGTCGAATAGCTCGAGCAGCGGTGGCGGGGCCGGCGCAAGCTCCAGCGGCAGCAGCTCGGGCGGGAGCAGCGGATCGAGCGGTGCCGGGTCGAACGGTGGCTCCGACGGCGGCACCGGTTCGAGCAGCAGTAGCTCGGGCGGGAGCAGCGGGTCGGGCAGCAGTAGCTCGAGCAGCGGGGGCGGGGACGATGCTGGCCCGGTCTCCGTGGCCACCATTTTCGGCAATAAGAACACCTATGGCGAGTCCGTCCAGAACTCCTTCATTC
>JBAULD010000807.1:0-17875 GCA_049578005.1 Polyangiaceae bacterium | reverse complement strand
GCACACGGCTCATTTCGAAAGCTCAGCGCGCGCCGGCGACCGCCGGCCCAGGGTTTTCGGCTTCTTCATGCTTGCGCGCGCGAACCGGATTGGGCAGGCGCGCGCAGGGCTTCGCCTTCATCGGAAGCGTGATGACGGCGGTCGTACCCTTGCCCATCACGCTCCTGAACTCCAGGTGCCCCCCATGTTGCTCGATGAGACCGCGAGCGACCGCGACGCCGAGGCCCGTTCCGCCTTCCTTCGTAGTAAAATACGGTTTGCGGATGCGCTCCAAGACCTCGGGAGTCATTCCGACGCCGCCGTCGTTCACGGTAATCTGTGCCCCAGCGCACGCCGCTTCGACGTCGATCCGGACCGTCGCTCCGTGGGGCGAGGCTTGGATCGCGTTGAGCACGATGTTCAACAAGGCCTGCCTCAGCTTGCGGGCGTCGGCGTCGAGGACGAGCGCCTCTTCGCCGGAGACTTCGAGCACGACGCCGGCCTCGGCCGCGCGCGTCTCGAGCAAAACGCCGAGCTCTCGAGCGACCTCGTACGGCTTGACCGCGGCGAGGTTGAGATCGTCCAGACCGCGCGAGAACGACAAGAAGCCTTCGACGATGGATTGCAGTCGGTCCGCCTCGGCGGCGACGATGGCCAAGCGCTCAGCGGTCTTCCCATCGGTGGCGTTACGCGCCATGTGAGTGGAGAGGGCCCTAATCGCCGCCAGCGGATTCTTTACTTCGTGGGCCAGCCGTGCCGCCATGCCCTCGAGCGCTCGGGTTCGGTCCTCGTTCTCGCTACAGAGCTCTTCGCGGCGCTCGGCGAGCTCGAGTGCGGCTCGCTCGTAACCCCGGGTCATGGCGCAGCCGATCCCGTAGACACCCGTCATTGCGAAGGCGGCCGCAAAGACGGCAATCCCCACGTATTCGGGGCTGGGCCAACCGCTCGTCACGGCGAGGGGCCCGTCTAGCAAGCCCGCCGCCGAGCGTGAGACCGCCGCGAGGGCGATGAAACCGCCCAAAAACACGGCGAAGACGACGTTACGTAGCCACGGCGGCTCGTGCAGCTTAATCGCGGCGGCGGCCATCGTGATGGCGCCCGTCACGAGCAGGGGGCTCGCAAGACCGCCCGTGGTCGCAAGAAAAACGAAATACCCGAGGACGCCGAGTACGAAGGACACTACCCGAAGCCGCCAGTCGTGGGTCAGCAAGCGCACGGCAAACATGATTCCGACGACGGCGACGGCCGCGACTTGTGCAAACGCGCGCCCCGCCGATTCGCCACGCAGGACGAGGAGGACGATCACCAGCCCGTGAAACGGCATAATCCAGGCGAGCCGCATGCGAATGGAGCTGCGCCCCATGTCCTCGAAGACTCGGCGGCGCAGCGCTTCGAAGCGGGCGCGCGCGTGCTGCTCGCGCACCTTCGCATTCGGCATGAATGAGTCCATAGGCTAAATTGGAGCAAATCTCGTGCGCGGGCGCCAGCTGCCTGGCTGCTTCACAAGAGACTCGGAACCTTCGATGCTCGGCCGAGCCTCGGCATTGCGCGGGGCCCCAAAGTGTCGAAACCCCGACAGCCGGACAGGAATCCTACGCCCGACCCGCCTTCCGCCTCCCTCGCACGAGCGCCATTACGGCAATTCCCAGGGCCCCCCCGAACCAGGGCGCCGGACCCCCCGATCCAACTACCGCGACAGCGCACCCGCTCGAGCGGGACGATGTCGAGGGCGAAGCGGCGGCGACGGTGCCGGAATCGGCTTGGGCGAGCGCGGGACTCGATGTGACGCTTCCGGAATCGGCTTCCGTGCTCGAAGTAGCCATTGCGACGCAGACTCCACCTTGGCAGCCGAAGCCGGTGTTGCATGGGTTGTTGCCATCGCATGCGCTGCACGCGAAGTTGACGTTGTCGTGGGAGAGGCAATTCACGGAGCAGCAGTCGCTATCTTGAAGACATGCCGTGGCGTTTGCCAGGCAGGCGCTTGAGCCGGTCCAGCTCGGAGGGGTGTAGCCGCCCATTTTCGCGGCCTCGTTCGCCGTCTCGATGAGGAGAGAACCCCAGGCGTCGAACCGCGTATAGATTGACCCCATGCAGGTTCCCCCTTCGGGGCTCACGCCGCCGCGCGAAAGCACGCCGAAAGCCACCCAGTTGCCCTTGTCGAAACTCCCCTGATCGTAGGCTCCGGATCCGGAGTCACCGTCGCAGGTTCCGTCGCCGCCTTCGAACTCGTTCACCGTCGCAAACTGGAGCCAGGTTGGGTCCAGGAGGCAATTGGGGAAAGTGGTGTCGTTGGGAATACAAACGAGGTTCACGTCTTGTTTGATCCGCCGTGTGCCGGCACTCGTGCCCATCGTGTCGAGCGGCGTGTCGACGCCGTAGCCGATCGCGGTCACGGCCGTCGCGTAGAGTTGGTGATCAGTCATCGGAGGGCTGATCGTCGGCGTCACGTACTGCGGCAGCTGAATCGACTTCGAGAGAATGAGAAGCGCGATGTCGTTGCCGCACACGGTCGTCGCGGGTGGAACGTGGATGCTCGCCACGGTCACGAAATGACCGCTCATCGTGATCGTCGGGTCGGGCGTGACGAAGATGTCGGTGGGCGGATAGGTGCTGACAAAAACGGACGACGAGCAGTCGATCTGCGGGGACTGCAACTGGGAGACGCAGTGACGCGCGGTCGCGACCAGATTGGGCGCGAGAAGGACCCCAGAACAGAACGCCACGGCCTGGTTGGTCATCTGGACGATGCCGACCGCAAACTCGTGGGTCGTGTCGACGGTCCCGTCCTGAATGGCGCTCGATTCGCTGCCCACGGGTCCGACCGCCGAATTGGACGACGGATCGGAGCTCCCGCAGCCAGCGGCCCAACCGAGGCCGAGGAGGCCCATCGTGAACGGCTTTTTCAAGGCCGACCTCCAAGCATTCGTCGACAAAGTCTATCACGCGGCCACGCATGGGGCCCGGCAGGAGAGAGGTTTTCTGCGATGCGGTGCCCCCGCGTCACGGTTAGCCGGCAAACTCGGCACGAGCCGCTCGATCCAATAGGCCCGCAGCGTGCGCCCGGCTGTAAAGTTCGTCTATAGCGAATCGAACGTCCGGTGCGGCATCCAGTGTGTCGGCATTCGCGTACATCGCGAGATATTGATCGAGCATCGCTCGGTCGAGAGCGATGTCGGAACGGGATTCGCGCTCCAGAAGGGCACGGATGGTTTCGTCGCGATGCTCGAGCGCCCATGCGATCGAAGCCCGGCAAATCCGCGATACCCGAGTCACGAGCGACGGCCCCAGCGAACGCCGCACCGCGTTGGCTCCGAGCGGAAGCGGCAGCCCGCCGGTCGCACCCGCCCAAGCTTCGCCGATATCGCACACGCGTGCGACTCCCTCGCGCTCGTAGGTGAGTCGGCCTTCGTGGATGAGGAGCGCCGCTTCGACTTCGCCCGTCCGCAATGCCTCGAAGACGCGAGCGAACGGCGTGATCGGAATGACCACGGGAAGAAAGTCGGGAAGGAGAAGTCGAAGCACCATGCACGCGGTGGTTCGCAGGCCAGGAACGCCGATCCGCGCGCCTCGTAACGACGCGAGCTCTCGCGGCCGATTCGCAACGACGACGGGGCCGTAGCCTCGTCCCACCGACAAACCGTGGGCAAGCAGAAGATAGTCGCCCGAGATGGACGGCCAGCGGGCGACCGAGACCGCGACAATGTCGAGATCGCCGGAGGAGGCGCGCGCGTTCAGCGTCTCCGTGTCGGCCCGCTGGACTTCGAACTCGACCCCCTCCGAGTCCACTTTGCCGGCTAGCAAGGGCCAGAACATGAAGATGTCATCGCTATCAGGTGAGAAAGCGAGGCGGATGGGCGTCATGGGGCCTTAGTCTTAGCCCGCAATTCTCACCAAGGAGACCCCCATAGTGCGCGCAGTCGCGGCGGCGGTCGTGCTCGTAGCCGCGGCTTTCGCCGTCGCCATTGCCGTCGCGCGGGGCCGTGAGGACGAGGGGGCGCGCTGCGGAGTGGGGTTCGTCGTCCGAGGACCACGATGCGTAGTGGAAGTTGGGACGTGCCCCCAACCTCTCGTTCCGACCCCTCACGGCTGCGACGCGCCCGATCTCCAGGTGGCTTTTGAAGCAGCCTCGATCACAGTGGGACCGTCCGATTGGGAAGCCGAGGGGCGCGTGCGACCGCGCTCGATCCACGTCGAGCCGTTCCGCATCGACGCGTTCGAGGTTACGCGCGGCCACTGGGGTGACGTTCGCGACGGGGACGTTGCCCGCGCTGCCTTCGGGATGACGCGAGAAGAGGCGGCGTCCTTCTGCGCGTCCCGAGGGGGTCGCCTGCCGACGGAGGAAGAATGGATGGTCGCCGCGTCTTCGGCGGCCACCCCGGCTCGGCGCTACCCTTGGGGAGACACGGGCGCGGTTTGCCGCCGCGCCGTGTGGGGGCTCGCGACGGGGCCCTGCGCGCGGTCCGGCGAGGGCCCGGACACGGTCGGCGCCCACGGAGACGGTGATTCGCCGCGAGGACTGCACGATATGGCCGGTAACGTGGCCGAATGGGTAGCCGCCGAGCCCGTCGACCAGGACATGGGCATACTAAAAGGTGGCTCCTGGCGGAGCGACTTGGCGACCGACCTGCGGATCTGGTCGCGGCTCGAGCTGTCCCCCCAAGCGCGCGACGAGAGGGCTGGCTTGCGTTGCGCCTATCGCCCGTAACCGCCCAAGCTGCGCTAGACTGTTATTTCCTATGACTTGCGCAGTGCTGTCCATCGGGACGGAGCTGACGCGCGGAGAGCTCGTCAACTCGAACGCCTCATGGCTGGCTGCGGAGCTCACCGCGATCGGCTTTGAGGTCGTCGAGCACGTCGCGATCGACGACGATCGCGCCCGCATCGGGTCGACTCTCGGTGGACTGGTCCAACGGGTGCGCGTCGTCGTAGCTACCGGCGGCTTGGGACCGACGACGGACGATTTGACGACCGAGGCAGTGGCAAGCGCGCTCGGAGTTCGGCTCGTGCGGGACGACGCGTCGCTCGAGCACATCCGTCGGCGTTTCGAAAGGCTCGGACGCACGATGACGGCGTCGAACGCGAAGCAAGCCGACTTTCCGGAAGGTGCCGACATCCTGCCAAACCCCGTGGGCACGGCGCCGGGCTTTGGCGTCCGTTTCGGCGATTGCGTCGCGTATTTTCTGCCCGGCGTTCCCCGGGAAATGAAGAAGATGTTCGAAGAACAAGTTGCGCTCCGCATCCGAGCGCTCGCTCCGAACAATCAGTACCAATCGCACTTGCGAACGTTCGGGTTGGCGGAAAGCGCTGTCGGCGACCGGCTCGAGGGCATCGAGCAAGCGTTCCCTGGCACGACGATAGGCTATCGCGCCCATTTTCCCGAGATCGAAGTCAAGGTGTTGGTGCGCGCGGGATCGCATGCCGCTGCGCGAGACGTGTGCGAGCGGGCGACCGCCGAAGTGCGCGCGCGACTGGGCACTCACATCTTCGGCGACGCGGAGGACACGTTCGCCGGAATCGTTGGCCGAGCGCTGCGCGCGCGCGGGTGGACTCTGGCGATCGCTGAGTCGTGCACGGGCGGGCTGGTCGGGCACATGATGACACGTGAGCCTGGGGCGAGCGATTTTCTCTTGCTCGACGCAGTGACGTACGCCAACAGTGCGAAATCGCGCGTACTCGGGGTGAACGAGGAGACCATCCGTTGGCACGGGGCGGTGAGCCCCGAGGTGGCGGCGGCAATGGCCGAGGGGGCGAAGCGCGTGTCCGGCGCGCACCTTGCGCTTTCGCTGACTGGAATCGCCGGCCCCAGCGGCGGGAGCGAAGGAAAGCCGGTAGGCACCGTCTACTTCGGGCTGGCTCGTCCGGACGGTACGACGGAGGTCAAGCACCGGGTGTTCGGCGGCGATCGCTTCCAGATCCAGACCATGGCGGCCTATAGCGGGCTGCTGATGGTTCGCGAACTCTGCGCTTCGCGGGTGTCCGAGAAGCCGCCGAACGGCGCGCCCAACTCGTGAAGGGACCTGGGATGCTGGACAAATCGCGGGCAGACACGATCCGCGCGTTCATTGCGCTCGACCTCGAATCGACGAGCCTGAGGCGTGTCGCGCGAGTGTCGGATAGATTGCGAATGGCGAGCGGAGCGCCGAGTGCAACCTGGGTTCGGGTGGCGAACATGCACGTAACCCTCAAGTTCATGGGTGAATTGCCCAGCGACGCGGCAACCCCCCTTGCGAAGGCGCTGGGCTCTCTCGTCGAAGGCAGGGCAGCACCTGCGGCGTGCCGCTTCCGACTTGCGGCGTTCCCAGAACTGGAGACCGCCCACGTCGTAGTCGCCGAGTTGGAAGACACGGGCGGCCAGCTGGCGAGGCTCTCCGCCGAGGTCTCCTCACTCGCGCTCGAGCTCGGCGTTCAGGGCGAGCAGCGGGCCTTCAGACCACACATCACGCTGGCGAGACTCAAGCGACCGTACGATGCTCGCCGCTGGCTCCGGGGAGAGCTCGCGGAAGAGGCAGGTGAATGCCGCGCATCCGCCCTCACCCTTTATGAAAGCGAACTCGGCTCTGCGGGTGCCAAGCACACTCCGCTGGCAAAATACCTGTTCGCGTAAAGGCGACGAGCTGCGCCGCGGCTACAGAACGAGAACCCAGACGTCGTAGAGGGCGTGCGTCCAAACCGCGGCAGCGAATCCGCGCGTTCCGTAGACCAGCGTCAGGGCGAGCCCCAGCACCGTGCGCGCGACGAACGACTGGATCTCGAACGCGTCGCCGAGCGAGCCCAGGTAGTGCACTCCGCTGAACACCATGGCGCACGCGATTGCCCAGGCCCCCGTGCCGACGAAGAACGCCGCCCGCTTGCCCCGAAGGAGCCACGCTAGGAGCTTCGCGCCCAGGCCGAACAGCGCGACGCGGAACGCGAGCTCTTCGTAGAAGCCTGCCCCCATCGACATCACCAGACCGGCCCACGGCCCGTCGACCGTTGGTAGGGGGGGGCCGGCGAACAACCGGCCCACGATCCAAGAGGTCGCCGTCCCCATCAAGAGAGCGTAAGCAGCGCCTTCGACGACAACCTGAACGAGCTTGCCGAATCGCAGCACCTGCCCGCGACCCAACAAGGCGAAAACGATTGTCATCGCCACGCCGACTCCGGCTGTCAGCCCGAAGTACGCCAAGCGATCGCCCGCGGCTAGTAGCAAGAGCCGCGAAGTCACGATGTCGCTGCCGTTACGCACGTTCAAAAAGATCACGCCGAGCTGGTACGCCAGGAACACGGGAAGCGTGAGCACGAGGTCGCCCCAGGCTCCGGGCTTGGTCGTTATCCCCTGTCTTGCACTCGGACGAAGCGGTGGTCGCACGCCGGCGCGCATCGTCATGGACTCGGACGAAGTCGGTAGACGATGGTCACGACGAGGGCGACCCACACGGCGATGTTCAACATGAAGAAGACGTCGCGAAGCATCTCCTGAGTCGGTGACTCGGCCCTCACGCCGCGTCCCGCTCGCCCGCTCACCAGCATGAGGAACCTGACAATCCCGAGCGCCGTGAACGGGGTGGTCAGCCAGAGGTAGTTCGAATTGAAGAACGCCCGTGTCGCCGGATCGAGGGTGTAGGCGACATACGTGAGGAGCGTGGCGGTGCCGGTGACCCCGAGCGCGATGTTCAACGCGGCCGGTGTGTAGACGTCGAGGGCCGCCCGGTGCCTGCTCGGGTTCTCCAGCGCGAGCTCGTGACGGCGTTTGCCGAAGCCGAGGAAGAGTGAGAGGAGGGCGGTGCAGGCGAGCAGGTACGCCGACACGTGCACGTCGGCTGCGATGCCTCCCGCCAAGACCCGCAAAACGAAGCCGAAGGCGATGAGACCCACGTCGACGAAAGCGACTTTCTTCAGGGAGAAGCTGTAGGCGATGTTCTGAACCAGGTAGACGAGAGAGACGATCGCAAGCGCCGGGGCGATGAAGTAGGCGGCCGCAAGCGAGACCGCGACGAGGCCGGCGGCCATCCCACGTGCGAGGCGTTCAGGGACAAGACCGCTGGCGATCGGCCGGTCGCGCTTGATGGGATGCGCACGATCAGCTGCGATGTCCGCGAGGTCGTTGATCGTATAGACCGCTCCCGAGAGCAGACAGAACACCCCCGTGGCAGCGAGCGCGCGCCCCGTCACGAGGAGGTTCAGAGCCGGCCCTTGCGCAGTGTGGAGCAAGACGTCCTTGGAAAAGACGAGGGGAGCGAGCACGAAGAAGACGTTCTTTACCCACTGATGGGGCCTCAGAGTCTTGACCAGCCCGGACAAGACACCGCTTTGCAACGCCATCGACGCCGAGATCGAGGCTGAGCCAACGGAGGAGACCGGGGGTGGTTGCATCGGTGCTTTCCCCGCGCGCGACGGCCCGCGAGGGTGACCTCCGCACAAATAGCGCGAACCATCGGCGATGCCACCAGAACAGATCCCACGCGGTAGTGCGCCGCTGCGCTTGACGGCAGGCCCCGCTGCCGCAGAAAGTCCGGCCAGTGCACTCGTCTCACGTCCTGCCTGGTTCACTCGCGCTCGCGGTGGCGCTCGTCGTCTCGCTGAGCGCTCCGACGCGGGGGGCGGCGGACGTCTCCGATAGGCTGCCCAGGCTGGCAAAGCTTCGCGCCGAGATTAGCGGGGCACGCGGACCGTTCGCGTACGTCGCGCTTCGCAAGCTGTGGAGCGAGTGGGACCGAGGCGATCCGACAGAGGTGGAGGAGGCGCTGCACGAAGTCGCCTCCGACGCCGCGGAGCCTCCGCCCGTCCGGTCGTATGCCGGCTTGCTCGAAGCGTACGCGCGACGGCGCCGGGGCGACCTCGACGGAGCGCGGGTGCGGATCGAGCGCCTCGCCTATGTGGGCAAGTGGATGATTGTCGGACCGTTCGAGAACGACGGCAAGGTCGGCCTCGAGACGCAGTACGACCCCGAGAAGGAACAAGGCGCGCCCATCCAACTCACCCGAGATTACGACGGCAAAGACCACAAACCGGTCCGGTGGCGGCTGCTCCCGGCTGTGTCGCCTTACGGCTGGGTCGACTTCGGCGCGTTCTTGCGGCCCGTCGAGCAGTCGTGCGTCTACGCGACGACGTTCGTTCGCGACTCACGATTGAAAGGTCGCGCGACCAGAGCCGTTTCCGTGTGGGCCGGAACGACCGGGGCCTTCCGCTTGTTGTGGAACGGACGGCTGATCTTGCGCGACGACAAATACCGGGACCTCGACTCGGATCGGTTCGCGGCCACTGCGACTCTTCGAGCGGGGTACAATCGTCTGACGGCAAAGGTATGCGGGGATGAGCGCGCTCCAATGTTGTCGCTCCGTGTGGCGGGAGCCGACGGCGCGCCCGACGAAAGCCTGGAGATCGACGCCGACCCTCGCCATTCGACGCAGGCGGGAGAGGCAGCGGTCCGGACCGAAGAGGGGCTCGAAGCGCCCAATGCCGGCCGTGTGGAGGGCCCCGCACAAGCGTTCGAGCGGCTGGCGCGAGACGGCGGCGCTGCGGTTCTGGAAGCCTATGCGCGGTATCTTGGAACGACGGGTTCGGACGACCCGACCGAGCATAGGGCCCGCGAGCTGGCGCGCCGGGCAGCGGAGAAGGAGCCCACGATCGAGAGGATGCTCCTGGCCGGCGATCTCGCCGAGAACCGAAACCAACGGAACTCCTGGTTGGATCGCGCCGAAGGGCTCGTTGCCAGTCGCCCGGCGACGACGGAACAGCAAATCGAGGTCCTACTTTCGCGCGCCGCCTCCGCTCGCGCCGGCATCAACTGGCGAGACGCGGTTCCCTATTACGAGCGCGTACTCGCACTCGACGCGGACAACGTCCCGGCCACGCTCGCCAAGGTCGAAGCCTACGACGAGGCAGGACTACGCGACACAGCGCTGGCGTTTTTGGAGCGGGCACTCGCACGCAGGCCGCGAAGCGTTGCGCTCTTGCGAGCGGCCGCGGCCTCGCTGCGCGATCAAGGACGAGAGGCCGAGGCCGACGAAGTCGCCGAGCGCTACGCGCAATTGCGTTTCGACGACCCGGCGTTCGCACGAGCCCGCGTCGAGCTCGCCGTCGCGCGCCGCGACACAGTGTCCGCCGCACGCTGGATCGATCGCCTGGTCTCGACCGACCCGGACAGCTCGGGGGCGCTTCGGGCCGCGGGTCAGGCTTGGATGCGGTTGGGCGATCGGGCGCGTGCGATCGCCATGTACCGTACGGCGGTCGATCTCGCCCCCGAGGACACGGATTTGCTCCGGGAGCTCGCCACGGCTTATGCCGTATCCGGGGAACGCGACGAGCAGCTCCGCTTGCTCAAGCGCGTCCTCCAGCTGATGCCGCAAGCCAAGGATGTGCGGGACGAAGTCGCGCACATCGAGCCGGCGAAGCCTCGACCGGACGAACAGTACTCTCGGCCGGCGTCGGAGTTCCTGGCACAGCGCACGATACCCGCCGCGGGTCAATCGCTTCGAACTCTCGTGGATTTGCAGGTGACGACGGTCTTTCCCAACGGGCTGGCGAGCCGTTTCCGACAAGTCGTTTACCAGCCGCTGACCGACGCTACTGCCGCGGAGTCGCGTGAATACAACGACATTTTCTACGAGACCGACAGCCAAACTGTGCAGGTCCGTTCGGCGCGGGTATTCCGGAAAGACGGGACGGTCGACGAGGCGGTCGAGAGCGGTGCCGGGGCCATGGCGGAGGATCCCGCGCTGGCGATGTATACGACCGGGCGAAGGTACTACGTGCGCTTTCCGCGCATCGAGCCTGGGGATGTCGTCGAACTTCAGTATCGCGTGGAAGACGTCGCGCCGCGCAACGCATTCGCCGATTACTTCGGGGAGGTCGTGCGGATGCAGGGCGTCGAACCCATCGCTCGGAGCGAGTACGTTCTTCTCACTCCGAAGTCGCGGACCTTCTACTTCAACGAGCCGCGCGTTCCCGGACTGCAAAAAACGGTCGAGGAGCGCGGAGACGAGCGCGTCTTCCGATTCGTAGCCCTGAATCTGCCTGCGGTGGCCCAGGAGGCGCTTCAACCACCCTGGGACGAGGTGCTCGGACACGTGCACGTCTCGACCTACAAGTCCTGGGACGAGATGGGTCACTGGTATTGGGGACTCGTCAAGGATCAGTTCGTGCCCGACGACGAGGTGCGTCGCCGGGCGGAAGCCCTCACCGCGGGCCTCAAGGACGAGACAGCAAAGGTTCGCGCCGTCTACGACTACGTCGTGCAAAAGACCCGCTATGTTGCGCTTGAATTCGGCATTCACGGGTACAAGCCGTATCGGTGTTCGCAGATTTTCGCCCGAGGCTTCGGCGACTGCAAAGACAAGGCGACTCTCATCGTGACGATGCTGCGCGCGCTGGGGATCAAGGCGACGCCGGTCATCGTGCGAACGGGCCAAAAGGGTGATATCGAGCCAAGTCCCGCGAGCCTTGCGCCGTTCGACCACATGATCGCGTACGTGCCGTCGCTCGACCTCTATCTCGACGGCACGGCCGAGTACACGGGCTCGCTGGAGCTTCCTGCGATGGACCGCGGCGCCGTTGCGCTTCAGGTTAACGAGGGAGACGCGAAGCTGGTGCATCTTCCCGATCCCCCTCCGAGCGCGAGCGTCAGCGCCCGTTGGTTGGACGCGGCGCTTGCCCCGGACGGTGCCGCGCAGCTCGACTGGCGAGTCGACGTGAGCGGCGTCGAAGCGTCGGAATGGCGGGTCAATTTTCACGCCGCCGCCACTCGCAAGCGGCGCGTCGAGGACGTAATCGCGTCGATCTTGCCGGGCAGCGAAGTAACGACCGTAGATACCGGCGACCTCGAGGACATCGAGCAAAAGGTGACCATGCACGTTCGCGGCCGAGCGTCGCGGTTCGCGCGCGCCGAAGGGGACGTGCTGACTGTGCCGCTGGGGAGAAAAGAACACATGATTCGCGACTACGCCCCACTTGCGGCCCGCAAGCTCGACGTGCGCCTCCCTGCACAGCGGACCGAAGAAGACGACTGGGTCGTTCGGCTCCCGTCGGGGGCGAAGGTCAAGAGCATCCCGGCTCCGGCGCGTGGCTCGGGTCCGTTCGGGTCCTACTCCGTAGTCGTCGAGTCGAACGGAAACGCTTTGCACGTGAAGACAACGGTCACGCTGGCGCGGACGCGGATCATGGCGAGTGAGTATCCCGCGTTTCGCGCTTGGTGCGAAGAGGTGGATCGGGGGCTGGGACAGCGCGCGACGGTGTCCGTTCGATGAAGCGACCAATTCCCGCCCGGCACGTGGCGACGTGCGCAAGCGCGATTGCGCTCGCGACTACGATGCTCGCCTGCTCCGCAGCGATGCCGCACCCCTCCACGCCAGAGCGGCTCGAAACGCTGCGCGCGATCGGGCGGTCGTCGACCGACGGAGAACTGGTCGGCCGCTGGGCGCTGTCGGAAATGGTTGCGCCCGGCGGAAGCGCGGAACAAGCGGCCGTCGCGCGAGGTCGGCTGGAAAACCTCGCGCACGACGGAATGTGGGGCAGTCTCGCTCGAGCGCTCCTCGACGAATCGCACGGCAGTCCCAAGTCGGCCGCGCCCGCGTACGTCGCTGCACTGGAGGCGACGGCGCGCAGCGGCGAAGCCCAGGCTCCGCTCGTTGCTTGGCTCGCCTCCCGTCGATTGCTCGGACTGCGTGGCTCGGTGGCTGACCTCTACGCCAAGCACCGGGCCGCGATCGAAGCGCTGCTCGTTCGACCTGGGCATATGGGGTGGCGCGCGGTAGCGGAGCTCGAGGAGTGGCGCGCCCTCGAAGCCTACGACAAGGCGGAAAAGTCCGGGGATGACTACGACGCCGAGGTGCAAGCTCGGGCGGGCTGCGTTCGCGGCGTACGCATCGCGGGCCCGTTCGGCCACGGCGGCGCTCCAGACAGACTCCGCGCCTTTCCCGCAGAGCTGCCAGCTCCTTGGCCCGTCGCGTGGGAACCGGACCCGATGCGCAGGAGCGTCCCCCACGCTTTGGTCGTCAAGCAGACCCGGTGCCTGGCGGTTGCCGATGAGCAGGTGCAGGAGGGAGTTTTCTACGCCCAATCGTTTTTCACGACGCAGGGAGATCGGGAGCTCGTCATCGCCGTTCAGGGGGCCGTCGCAGTTTGGGTCGACGACGCGCGTGTGCTCTCGCGCGACACCTCGGAATGGGGCGCGTGGCAGCGGTTCGGCGCCCACATCGCGGTCGGCGACGGTCGGCATCGGGTTTTGGCTCGCGTGCTCGCGCCCGCGGCGAGCGTACGGCTACTCAATCCGGACGGAACGGCGGCCCGTGTCCAGTCCGACGGCGACGAGCGCGCACCTTATTCCGTGGAACCGCCGCGGATCCTCTCCGATCCGAATCCTCTCGATGCGATCGCTCGGGCCGCGGCACGCGGAGCCGCGGCGCTCGGCCCCCTCGACGCGATGTTGGCGGCGGACGCCGCACATGCCGAGCAGATGGACGACGTTGCGTCGGTGCTCATGGAGCCATTGGTGGCACCGCGGGATGCTGCAGCCCTTTCGCTCCAGCTGGCCGCCTCCTTCACTGCGGGCGATCCGGCCCTTCCCGAGGACGCCCGAGCACCTCGGGCGCGCGCTCTACGCGATCGTGCCCTCGGACGAGATTCGAGGCTTTGGCGGGCGCGCCTGATGGCGATTCTGGACGACGAGGAGCAGCACGGCCTGCCGGATGCGGTAGAGCCGTTACGCACGTTCGCCGGAGAAGTCGAGAGCGAACCGGAAATTCTCGAGCGGCTCGCACAGCTGTACGGCCGCTTGGGATGGCGGGGCGATCGGCTTCGAACGCTAGCCGACTTGTCTCACCGATTCCCGGACGATGTGTCCGCACTTCGTGCATACCTCGAGGCACTCGAGGAGGACGGACCGGCCGCCAAAGCCGACGAAGTGGTCGACCGCATCAAGAAGCTCGACGCGGATTCGGAGGTTGAACTGGATCGAGCGCTGGCTCGCCACGCTTACAAAGAAGCGATCGCCGAGCTGGAACGCCTCGAGAAGCGAAGACCCGAGCGCAAAGAGATCGCGGTCCGCATCGCGGAAGTGCTCGCGCGTTCGGGCGACCCGGGCGCCGCGGCCCGCGAGATAGAAAGGGCGCTCGCCAAGCAGCCGCTCGACGCGAGGGCGCGATTTCGTTTGGCCGACCGCGCGTACGCAAAGGGCGACATGGGGGCGCTGAGGCACGCGCTCGCAGCCGCGCTCCAGGTTGGGGCGGACAGCGACGAGCTCCGCTCGGCCATCGACCTCCTCGAAGGCGCAACGGACCTCCAACCGTACCGGAAAGACGGGCTCGCCGTGATTCGGGACTTCGAGTCGTGGGAGAAGTCCGGCCACCACATGGAGGGGACCGCCGCCCGGGTGCTCGACTACGCCGCGCTCTGGGTACACGACGATGGCTCGAGCGAGATGCTCGAACACGAAATCCAGAAGATTCAATCCCAAGAGGCGATCAACTCGGAGTCCGAGACCGCACCGCCGAGCGGCCTTGCGCTGCACCTGCGGGTCATCAAGCCCGATGGCCGCGTGCTCGAACCCGAGCCTGTAGCAGGCAAGCCGACGCTGACCTTACCCCACTTGGAAGTCGGCGACTACGTCGAGCTCGAACACATCACCTCTCAGGCGGGCGACGGCGCAAAGGGACGGCAGTTCAGCAGCCCGCACTGGTTTTTTCGCGAGGCGGACAAAGGATACTGGCGCAGCGAGTTCATCGTCGTCACGCCCGCAAGCAAGAAGCTCGAGATCGAGGCAAGCGACAAGGTTCCTCCGGCGCAAACGAAACAGATTGGCACTTTCGTCGAGCGACGATGGCGCGTCGACCTGAGCCCCCCCGCCGAGGTCGAACCGGAGAGCCCGCCGATTACCGAGTTCTTGCCCAGCGTTCGCGTCGGCTGGGGGATATCCCTCGACGCAACGCTCGCGCGTCTGGTGGACGTCGCGGGAGAGGACGCGCCCCTCGACCCGCGCGTGCGTGCTCAGGCGCTCGAGATCGTGAGAGGCGTGCCGGAGCAAGCAACCGACGAGCGCGCGCGCCGTCTTTATCGTTGGGTCGTCGAGCATGTTCAAGACGGAAAGGAAACGGACGGGCGGAGGGTCGTCACGGGAGGAGCCGGTTCGCGACAAGCCGCATTCCGGTACATGGCACGCCTCATCGGAATCGAGAGCCAGCTTGCGCTCGTCAAGAACCGGCTTGCCGCACCGCCGCTCGGAAAATTGAGCGAAGTCGAGGAGTACGACGCGCTCGTGATGCGTTTCAAGACCGACCGAGGTGTGCGGTGGATGACCGTCCGCGATAAGTTCGCCCCGTACGGCTACATTCCGGCGGAGCTACGGAATCAACCAGCGATCGTTCTTGCCCCGCAGATGCCCCGGGACACCGTGAACGCACAAGGGACCATCGACGGGGTGTCGTACGAAGGGCGTGCCGCGGTCGCCGTGGACGGATCCGCCAGCCTCGACCTGGTGGTGACGTTCACCGGAAATCGAGCTATCGCCTGGCGAAACGCGCTCGCGCGCATTCCTCAAGCGAGACTATTCGACTTCGTCGAGCGCGAGCTCATCGCGCCCACGTTCGACGGCGGCCACGTGCGGGATCTGAAGGTGGACGGCGCCGACGCAGTCGACCGGTCGCTGGTCCTGCGCGTGCGGGTAGAAGTGCCGCAGCTCGCAAAGTCGGTCGACGGCCGTCTCGTCGTCCGCCCGCCCTTCGCGCCCGGCCTCTCACAGCTCGCAGCGTTGCCCGAGCGGCATACGCCTCTTCTGCGAACCACCTCGTGGCACACCGAAGTACGCCTGCGCGTCGTGTTGCCCGAGGCGGCGACGATGCCGAGCGGGCTGCCGCAGGGCGAGCTTCGTTTTGGCGACGGAGTGGTAGTCGCGAAGGACTCCGTCGACGGCCACGCGATCGACTTCAATCGGGTCGTCGATCTGCCCGCGGCGCGCGTTCAGCCGGGCGACGAGTATGCCCACTGGCAGGCATTCGTTCGCGACGCGGACACTCTTCTTTCTCGGGAAGTGATCGTCGGTAAGTAGCGAATTGTCCTAGGGCGCGGGTTTTGACAAGTCGCTGAGCACACCGCCGTCTTTCGTTTCCTCGATACGGCGACGCACGATTTCGTACGATTTGTCTTGTCGTAGCATCGCGTCGATTACCTGCTGCCGCGATTGCGCGCTCGCCGGATAGGCGGCGGCATTCGGGAACCGGCTCGACCAATCCAAATAGGCTCGCCACGCCGATTTCGCATCGTCCCATTTCCACTGGCGTTCTTTGAGGTCCGCGACGGCGAAAAGGACTCGCGACCGAAGGGCGGGATCGTGGTCACCGGACAAGAGCGACGCTCGGTTCCACGAGGCCTCGGCGTCGGCGATGCTTCCCGCAGCGAGCTGGGCTTGGCCGAGCAGGTAATAGCCCAACGGGTTCTTCGGATCGAGATCGATCGCCGAGTGGTAGTGCGCGAACGCGCCCGAGAAATCGCGGAGCGCATACTTCGCGTTTCCTTGGCTGCACTCACCGGCGTAGCTTCTGGACGGGGCCGCCGGAGCGACCTCGGGGGAACTCGCCGCGTCGCTACTTCCCTGTGCGAAGGCGTGAACCGACGGGAGCGCGAGCGCGAGCGCGAGAACGCCGAGCCACGGGAGCGCTCGAGTTCCGTGAATCCGCATCGAATATCCTGGTGCAAGAGTCTATCAGGTCTCTTGCAGGATGAGGGCAACTGGTGACAGAAGGGATGCATGACCCTCCAGCGAACTCTTGAAAGGGTTCGCCCGTTTCCCTGGCGATCGCTCGAGACCGTGACGCTCGCGGAGGTCGGCGCGGAGCGCGAGGTGAAACGCTGGGCAACGGCGCACCTGAGAATCGAAGCGCTTGCCCTTGCATCGGTGGGTATTCTTGGCACGCGCTTGGACCTCCTTCTGGGAACGGCGCGACCGTTCGTCCGCAGGACCGCAGGCGAACTCGAGGGAGGCGTCGCCGTCGCACTCGCGCCAGCCGGCGCGTCGGAGCGTCGGCGCGCAGTCCTCGTCGAAGCGGAGGGCGCGCTCGCGTCGGCGCTGGTCGCGCGCGCGCTCAAGCGCACTCCACCGGGGTTCACCGCCTCGAGCGCGGTTCCCTCGGAGGGACTGGCCGGGGCGTTCGCGGCGGTCCTCCTTTCAGTGGCCCGCAGGGCTCACGCCGGAGTCGCTCTGCGCGTGCTCGACGCCGGACCAACCGCCGCGCTCGAAGCGGACCTCGCCAAGGTCGACTCCGAGTGGAGCGAGCAATACCTGACCGTGGTCGTCGGAGACGACGCGTTTGCGGCGCGGGTCCTCGTACCACGCAGCGCGGGCCTGGCCGGGCCTCATTCGCCATGGAACATTGGCAAACTCGCCGCCATGGGCGCTGCTCCGCTCCCGGTGCCCGTCCTCGCGTGCGCCATGTTGACGACGCCGGAGGACATCTCCGCTGTGCGTCCCGGCGACGCGGTCGTCCTGCAGAGCTCCGGGCTCGGCCGTTCTCCCTGCGGCGCGTACGTTGGACCGGTTTTGCTGTCGGCGCCCCAGTCCGATTTGGGTCTTCGCGCCCGGCTCTGCGAAGATGGCCGCCTTGCGCTGAGCACCGGTGGGCTCGAGCCGTTGGTGTCGACGGAGGCTCGGATGGATATCGATGAAAAAGACGCTTTGGTGACAACGCTCGGCGAGGTACCCATAGTCATGAAAGTCGAGATCGGCGAGGCGCTGATGACCGCGCGGGAATGGGCATCCCTGGGCCGCGGCGACGTGATCTCGTTGGGACGGCGCGTGGGCGATCCCGTCATGCTTCGCGTCGGGGGCGTCCTCGTTGCGCGCGGCGAACTCGTGGATCTGGAAGGAGAAGTCGCCGTTCGGATACTCGAAGGCCTTCTCGGCGAGGGGACGAAGGGATGAGGCGAGCAT
>JBAULD010000806.1:0-9094 GCA_049578005.1 Polyangiaceae bacterium | reverse complement strand
GGCGAGCGCGAGTTTTTTTCCGCGTTCGCGCGTCGCGGCATTTTCCAAAACAGAGTCCACGACGGCGCGCACGGAAAATTCCTCGCGCGCAATGGTCATCTTGCCGGCCTCGATCTTGGAAAAATCGAGCACGTCGTTGATGATCGTAAGGAGTGCCGATGCGGAGGAATCGATCGTCTCTACGTAGCGTCGCAACTTGCCTTCGAGCGGCATCCGGCGCACGAGACGGGCCACACCGAGAATGCCGTTCATCGGCGTGCGAATCTCGTGGCTCATGTTGGCCAAGAATTCGCTCTTGAGCCGCGACGACTCGAGAGCTTCGTTCGTTTTGATTTCGAGATCTCGCATCGACTGCTCGTTGGCGCTAGCCATTGCGTTGAACGTCCCGGCCAACTGTTCGAGCTCGTCTCCGCTCGCGATGTCCACCCGAGCGCTACGATTCCCGTGCGCCAGCTCATCGGATGCGGCAGTCAAGACGGAGAGTGGCTGCGTGATCCGACGCGCCATCCGTTGAATCGCGGCGACGCCAAGGCCAACCCCCGCCGCGCCGAGCAGCGCGAGCAGGCCCAAGAGCTGTAGCAACGATCGCTTGGAACGCTCGGCCTCCTGTCGAACGGTGAGCTCGGTGCGCGCCATGCTGATGCCGTATCGAACCGTGCCCAAATAGTCGTTTCCGTCGAACACGTCTGCGGCGTGCTCTTCGACGTTGACGCCGAACACGAAGAGCCCGCGAGATCGAGGACCGGTCGCGTGTGGACGTGCCGGCTCGGGGGGGATTTGCCGCAGCCAGGGCGCAGCCTCGTTTCCGGCCACGCCCGCCTCGGGCGTCGCCGGCGTGATCACGATCCACGGGACGGAGGACGCGTTCACGAACGATCCGTAAATGACGTCGGGGTCTTCGAGAACGGTTTGTCTGACGAGTTCCCGAACGTCCGAAAAGCCATTATCCATGGCCATCACTCGAAGGGCTAGTGTCTGATTTGCAATCAGTAATCGCCCTTTTTCCCGTTGGTTCTCGCGGACGCGAGTCTCGCTCCGTCGTGCCGCCTCGTTCGACGCGCGGTACTGCACCAGTCCGACGGCGGCGAGCGTGATTAAACTAATCAATACCCAAATGCCCATCATGCTGCGGAGGAGCTTGGACCGCAGCGAATCCCGAAGCTTTACGTTACCCGGCTTGTCTTCGGTGCCCACTTGCCGTTCCTCCAGTACTTAGTATACTCGTTGGTAGATGAGCCCCCCTCGCGTTCTGGTGATTGACGACGACGAGATCGTGCGCGAGGGCATGTGCGAATTGCTGCGAATTCGGGGCTGTGCGGTTTTCGACGCAGGGTCTCCGATCGGCGTGACGAGGCTCATCGTGCAGCACCAAATCGACGTCGTCGTTCTCGACGTGATGATGCCCGACATCTCGGGCGACAAGTTGGCTCGTCTTCTCCGAAGCAATCCAAAGCTCCGGCAGCTGGCGATCGTCCTGGTGTCGAGCGGCAAGGAGGAGGACCTTGCCCGGCTGGCCGCCGACGTGTCGGCCGACTCGGTGGTGCCGAAGGCCGAGATCCACACGCAGTTGGCGCTCGCCGCCATGGCGGCACACCGGCGCCGCGCCGTCGCCAACAGGACGTGATTGTTCGATCGGCATCCCCTTTCTCCCGCCCTTCGTGTCGGTCCCGCAAAGCACGTGCGGTCCGCGCTGACGATTCACCACAGGCTGCGCGCCGACTGCTTCGCGGCCGCTTGCCCGTAACTCGGCAGAACGTCTCACTTACGCGCTCGCTTAACGGCGGGGCGCAAGAAACTCGCCTTCGAGCCTCGACCCAGGCCCGGCTTTTGGGCGCCCCCTCAGCGAAGAGGGCTAGCGATCGATGTGGGACTTCAGCTTTCGGTGATACGAGGGCAGCCTCAGCTTGCGCAGCGCCTTCGTCTCGATCTGCCGAATGCGCTCTCGCGTCAGCTCGAAGCTCTTTCCGACCTCTTCGAGCGTGAGATCACCCGGCGCATCGATGCCGAAGCGCATGCGGAGCACCTGCTCCTCGCGAGGCGAAAGAAGCTTCAGCAAGTCGCGCGTCTCCCGAGATAGCTCCTGGTCGCCCAGGGCGTCGTCAGGGGCGGGGAAGGAAAGATCCTCGACGAAGTCGCCGACCGTGGCCCCGCCGTCGTCACCGACCGGCGAGTCGAGGCTCACGGGATCTCGCGTCGCTTCGAGGAGCATCCGGATCTTTTCGACCGGCACGTTCATCCGAGAGGCGATCTGCTCCGGCGTCGGCTCTTCACCCGCTTCTTGCACCATGTCCCGCAGTGTTTTCGAGAGCTTGTTGTGCGTCTCGACCATGTGCACCGGAATCCGAATCGTCCGCGCTTGATCGCTGATGGCGCGGCTCACGCTCTGCCGAATCCACCAGCTCGCGTAGGTGCTGAACTTGTAACCCCGCTTGTACTCGAACTTGTCCACGGCGCGCATCAGCCCGAGGTTGCCCTCTTGAATGAGGTCGAGCAGATGCAGACCACGGTTCCGGTAGCGTTTTGCGATCGAAACGACCAACCGAAGATTCGCGGAGACGAGCTCCGCCTTGGCGCGCTCGGATACTCCTCCGCCCGTCCTCACCGCGTTCAGCGTCGTGTCGAACGCCCGGCGGCGCGCGACCGGCGCCGCCTCTCTTGCTGCCCGCACTTTGGCGACGACCCGGTCGATCGCCCGCTTGGTCAACCGCACTTCGAGGAGCGCTTCGACCAGCTCCTCGCGCGCGCGCGATGCGACGCGCCGGCTGCCCGCTACGACTCCAACACGTTCCAGCGCGTCGGCGATTGCGGCCACCGCGCGCGTCTCTTCTTCGGCGCCGTCCTCGTCGACGGTCGTGCGCGTAACGTCTCGCAGTCGAATCCTGCGATCCCGGACTCCTCGCCCGAGAGCGGCAAGTTCGCGCGCGCCGACCGGGGACGCGAGGATGGCGCGCAAGGCTCGCCGCTCGCCCTCCTCGATTCGGCGTGCGAGGTCGACCTCTCCCTCTCGTGTGAGAAGGGGCACGCGCGCGAGTTGTTCGAAGTAGGTGGTAACCGCGTCGGAATGGGAGTCGTCGCGGACGGGATGGATCGGGAGGGGAGTGGACACTTCTACCGGGGTATACGGGTCAGTGAGACGTTCTTATCTACGGGAAAGCGAAACATCCCGCTAGACACGGTTGTTCCATGCGATTGGACTCGGGGCGACCTCAGCCGGGCAAATTGCTTGCGCCGATTAGGGGTTCGCTGCGCTCGTTTCTGGGCGCCGGACCATCTTGCGGTGCAGTAGCCGTTTCTTTAGCGGCCCGAGCCGATCGATCATCAGGATCCCTTGCAAGTGGTCGTATTCATGTTGAATTGCCACGGCAAGAAGTCCGTGTGCTTCGAGCTCGAACCAGGTTCCCTGGCGGTCCTGGGCGCGCACGACGACCTTTTCGGCCCGTTCCACCTCCTCGCGAGCTCCCGGGAAGCTCAGGCAGCCCTCGTCGAAGGTGAGCGTTCCCTCTTTGGAGACGATTTCGGGGTTGACGAACACACGGAAGTCGCTCGCCTCGCCTTCGGTTGCGCAATCGACAACGAAAATCTGCCAAGATTCGCCTACTTGAGTCGCCGCTAGCCCGACTCCCGGTGCGGCATACATCGTTTCGGCCATGTCGTCGATGAGTCGTCGCAACTCTTCGGTCAGCGACTCGACCCTCTTGCCCGCCTCTCGGAGACGCGGATCGGGGTAATGTAGGATAGTACGAACAGCCATGCCTTTTGATCAATCTAATCCGACATGGCCGTCCTGTCTTGTCCGTCTGGAAGGTTAGGCGCGCTTGCCTGCCTGCTTGCCCCGCCTTTCGCTTCCGTCCGCACCCGGGGCTCCTCCCAGTGCCGGCCTTGCCGGTCTACCGCTCGGGGTGGAGGATTTGGCCCCAGACGTGGGCATCGACGCCGCAGACCTCCCACTGGGGATTGGCGATGCACGGCGCCTCTGCCGGCGTCGCCGGACCGGCCCAATCGACCGCCCCCGGTCGGCCGCGAGGTCCAAGAAGGATCGGTGCAATGAAACAGTGGAGCTCGTCGACGGCCGCGACGGCCAGGACGCTCCCAGCAAGTTCTGCGCCACCTTCGATCATCACGGTAACGATTCCCCGGGAGGCCAGTAGGCGCAGCGCCGAAAGTGGGTCGATGCGCCCTTCCGCCGATGGCGGCGCGCGCAGCACTTCTACGCCGCGCTCGACCAACGCCGCTTCCGCAGACGAGGGGGCGTCCGTCGTGCACATCACCCAGGTGGGCACTTCACGAGCCGTCTGCACGAGGCGAGCGGTCACAGGGAGGCGGAGTTTCGTATCGAGCACGACCCGGAGCGGGCTCTGTCCGGGCGCGTCGCGGACCGTGAGTCGAGGGTCATCGGCGAGCGCAGTCCCGATTCCAATCATCACGGCGTCGTGCTGGGCGCGCAGCAAGTGGACACGGGCCCGGGCCTCGGGCCCGGTCACCCACTTGGAGGCCCCCGTGCGGGAGGCGATTCGCCCGTCGAGCGACAAAGCGAGCTTGAGCACCACGTAAGGCACGCCGGTCGTCACGAATTTGGCCCAGGGCGCGATCAGCCTTCGTGCCTCCGTCTCGAGACAACCTACGTCGACGCGGAGACCGGTCGCGCGAATCGCGTCGACGCCGCCCCCCGTGACATGCGGGTTGGGGTCGCTACAGCCGACGACGACGCGAGCCAGCCTCGCTTTGGCAATTGCGTCCGTACAAGGGGGCGTGCGTCCCTCGTGGTTGCACGGTTCCAGCGTGACGTAGAGCGTGGCACCCCGCGCCCGATCGCCCGCCTCTCGGAGCGCCGCCGCCTCGGCGTGTTCCTCCCCGGCGCGTTCGTGATGTCCAGCGCCCAAAAGGTCTCCTCCCTTGATGACGACGGCGCCCACGTGAGGGTTCGGAGACGGAGTTCCGCGAGCGGCCCGATCGAGCGCGACCCGCATCCACTTCTCGTCGTCGGGCGAGAACGTAGGCTCGGTCAGGTATGGATCGCGCTCCGGTCGACCTGGGGACTTTCGCCCTGCGGGCGGTTTGCCGGTCATTCGGCCTCCCCGGCCGTGCGAGCTCGAGCCATCTTGTCGAGCTCGGATCGAAACTCGTCGATGTCGCGGAATCTCCTGTAGACGCTCGCGAAGCGCACGTAGGCCACTTCATCGAATTCGCGCAGCTTTCGCATGACGCGCTCGCCGATCTCTTTGCTGTGGACTTCTTTTGCTTCACTCTCGATGAGCTCGCGCTCGAGCTCGTCGATGAATCGGGCGATGCCTTCCATGGCCACGGGTCGCTTGTTGCAGGCCAACCGGATGCCTCGGAGGACCTTTTCGCGGTCGAATGGCTCGCGCACCCCGTCTTCCTTTACCACGACCGGCAGCACGTCTTCGACGCGCTCACGGCTTGTGAAGCGCCGGCTGCACGCCTCGCACTCGCGCCTTCGCCGGATGACGTCGCCCGCGGTCGACACCCGCGAGTCGATTACTTTGCTCTCCGGGTGAGAGCAAAAGGGGCACCTCACTTCCGAGCCAATAGCACGGGTGGCCGGCGGTCGGCACCGTCAGCCATCGAAGTGGGAGAGCACAAGCGTACAGTTGGTCCCACCGAAGCCGAACGAGTTGTTCATCGCCCGGCGTACACGCCGCTCACGCGCGGTGTTCGCGACGTAGTCGAGGCCACAGCGCGTGTCTTGATCGACGAGATTGATCGTGGGCGCGACGCGCCCCTCGTGGATCGTCAGCGCGCAAACCGCGGTCTCGACGGCGCCGGCCGCGCCGAGGAGGTGTCCCATCATGGACTTCGTAGAGCTGACCCACAGCGTCTTGTCGGTGGCGTGCGCCCCGAATACCGCGCAAATTGCCTTCGTCTCTTCGACGTCGCCCACTTGCGTCGATGTACCGTGCGCATTGATGTAATCGATCGCGTCCGGTGCAAGCCTCGCATCTTCCAAGGCCATGCGAATGGCGCGCTGGGCGCCTTCGCCGTCCGGCGCCGGTTGGGTGAGATGATACGCGTCGCTCGAGGCACCGTAGCCGCTCACCTCCGCGTAAATCGTGGCGCCGCGGGCTTTTGCGCGCGAGAGCGACTCGAGAACGAGCATCCCGGACCCTTCTCCGCACACGAACCCGTCGCGCCCCTTGTCGAACGGGCGGCTGGCGTGGGCCGGGTCGTCGTTTCGCTTCGAGAGCGCGTGCATCGCCTCGAAGCCCGCGATGCCGACCGGCGTAATCGTCGCTTCGGCACCCCCGGCTACCATGACATCGCATCGCCCGCGGCGGATCCATTCGGTCGCTTCGCCGATGGCGTGAGCGCCGCTGGAGCATGCGCTCGTCGTGCAATAGCTCGGTCCTCGCAGGCCGTGGGCAATCGAGACTTGACCCGCGGCCAGGTTCGCGATGATCCCGGGGATGGAATAGGGGCTGACTTTCGTCGGCCCCTTGGTCATGAGGGTTTCTTTCGTCTTCTCGAGCGTGAATAGCCCGCCGATCCCGACGCCCACGAAGCATCCTGCGCGGGCCCGCTCTTCGTCGGAAAGCTCTAGCTTCGCGTCCGCCGTGGCTATCGCCGCCGCGCCGAGCGCGAGCTCGGTGAAGCGGTCCATCTCCTTCAGCTTCTTGCGATCGATCCAGCGAGTCGGCTCCCAACCCTTTACCTCGCCCGCGATGCGGACGCGAAAGCTGGAGCAGTCGAAGAGGGTGATCGGACCAATCCCATTCTGCCCTGCGAGGAGCGCTCGCCAGGCCTCTTGGGTCCCGATGCCGACGGGGGTTACGAGGCCGATACCTGTGATGACAACGCGTTCCATGGAGAAGGCTTGCGTCGACGGCTCGGGCTGAGGTGCCCGGCTCGCGCGCCGTTACCACTACTTCTTAGCGTGCTTCTCGATGTAGTCGATCGCATCCTGCACGGTGCGGATCTTCTCGGTGTCCTCATCAGGAATGTCGATTTCGAACGCCTCTTCGAATGCAAGGACGAGCTCGACGAGACCGAGCGAGTCTGCTCCGAGGTCGTCGATGAAGTTCGACTCGGGTTTGATGTCCTTCTCGTCGACGTCGAGCTGCTCTCGGATGATGCGCTTGACCTCGCTGGGGATATCGGTAGCCATGTGTTGGACCGCGTCCTATCGGAAAAAGGGCCTAGAGTCGAGCGGCAGACGCGCGTGAAAGGTTCTCGCGCTGCCCAAAGAGTCTCAAACGTACATTCCGCCGTTGACCCGCAGTACTTGCCCGGTCACGTATCCCGCCTCCTCGCTCGCCAAGTAGACGCAGGCCGCTGCGATGTCGCGCGCGACGCCCGTGCGACCGAGGGGAATCATTTTGGCGAGCTGTTCTTTCTGTTCGGGCGACATCGTGGCCGTCATGTCGGTGTCGATGTAGCCGGGGGTCACCGCGTTGACCGTCACATTTCGTGAGGCGTACTCGCGGGCGATCGACTTGGCGGCGCCGAGGAGAGCCGCTTTCGTCGCGGCGTACGCGGTTTGACCGGCGTTCCCGATTTCGGCCACGACGCTCGACATGAAGACAATTCGACCCCACCGCTTTCGCATCATGCTCCTGCTCGCCGCGCGTGCGCAGGCGATGGCGCCGCGCACGTTCGTCGCCCAGAGCTTCTCCAAGTCTTCGTCTTTCAGGCGAAGGAGCAGGCTGTCGATGCTCAAGCCGGCGTTCGCAACGAGAATATCGAGCTTGCCGTGTCGCTTGGTGACGTCCTCGATCGCCGAGTCGACGGCGTTCGAGTCGGCGACGTCGAATCCGGCGACGTCGGCACTGCCGCCTCGAGAGACAATTCCCTCGACGACCTGGCGCGCCGCGTTTTCGCCTTTCACGTAGTTGACGACAATCGTCGCGCCTTGTTCGGCGAGCGCCTCGCAACACGCGCGGCCGATGCCGCGCGAGCCGCCGGTCACGAGGGCAATCCTACCGTCTAGCCGAAACATGAACGCCGCCTTATAGACGCCGCGCGCCACCTCTTCAACTGCGGAAACTGCGGAGCGCCCTCCAGCTCGCTCCCGTGATAATTCCAGCCCACGGAACGATGCGAGGGCGAGCGACCGCAGGCGGGGTAGCGCTTTCGATCGTTCTCGCGAGCGGAGCCGCCCGAGCGCAGTCGCGGGAGCTTCGCTGGGACCCGGCGCTCGACGTGCCGATCACGATCGTCGCCGGTGCCCTGTGGGTCGCGGCCGAGGCCCTCCGGCCCGAGCTCGCGCCGTCGGCTTGCCGCTGGTGCGAGGTGGACGAAGTCGACCTCGTCGCGAGAAATCGTCTCGTGTGGCGCGACACGCGGGCGGCGGACGTCGCGAGCGATGTGGCCGCCCTTGTCGCTCCAGCCGCCGCCGCCGGCATCGACGCCCTTGCCGCTTCGCACGAAGGCTCCCTGCACAGCGTGCCCGTCGACGTCCTTCTCGTCGCCGAAGCCTCGGTATTGGCCGCCGATCTCACCCTGCTCACGAAGTTCATCGCGGCCCGTGAGCGCCCGCGGGTTCATGCGCTGCGGAAAATGACCGGAGCGCACTCTTCGGACGACAATCTTTCTTTCTTCTCGGGACACACGACGGAGACTTTCGTTCTCGCCGCCGCCACCGGGACCATCGCGACGATGCGCGGATACCGGTGGGCGCCCCTCGCCTGGACCTTCGGCGGCGCTCTCGCCGTGGTGACCGGCTATCTCCGGATTGCCGCCGACGCGCACTGGCTGACCGACGTGCTGGTCGGAATGGTCGTCGGCGCAGGCGTAGGCTTCGCTGTGCCGTACTTGTTTCATCGCCCCGCATCGGACCCGGGCGGGCCATTCGGACAAAGCGGGAGTCGACTGCAGGTTTCGATCGCCTGGTGAGGCGCAGCGATCGGCAAGCGCTTGAGGTCGCGAGGAGTGCGCAGCCGGGTGTCGTCGCCGATGATCGCGGCGAGCGCGTGATCGACGGAGCGAACGAGATCGGCTCCCGCGGGACAGGGTTTCAGAGTGACTCCGATCCCGGCGACGATCGCCGGAGCGACGCCCAGCACGAGGCTCTCGTAAATCGCGTGCCCGAACACGATTGTGCCGCCGTCGATCGAGCCAGGATGATCGCCGGAGAGCACGA
>JBAULD010000805.1:0-3732 GCA_049578005.1 Polyangiaceae bacterium | reverse complement strand
AGCTCCAGTGGGTCATCTCGTAATCGCACGACGTGTCGGTCGGTCCGCCCTCCATCTTCGAGATGTGGCGCATCACCAAGCGCGTCACCCATCCGTACGCGCTATACGGGAGAGCTCCCGCGACAGGGGTCGGGTCGAAGCTCGGCGATAAGCGCCAAGCCTCTACGGCCTTCTCAGGCCCGTCGCATTCATTAAGAGCATCTCCCGCAGCGCGCCGGCGCGCTCGCGTGCCACCGGAACGTGCACCCCCCTCCCGGCGTCCGCCACGCCCGCCCCGACGAACAGCTTCGTCTCGTGCCCGTCGCGTTCGAACTCTTTGATGTGGGCTCCGTTGACGAGCCAATTTCGATGCACGCGCACGAACGCCCGCCCAAACGAGCTCTCGACCGCGGCAAGCGAGAGGTCGATGTCGAACGTGCCGTGCAAGGTGTGCACGAACGTGAGACGATCCGCCGCCTCGAAAGCCCAGATTTCCTGAGGTTCGAGGAAGACCAGACTGCGCTTTCGCCGAGCGACGATGCGCCGAGGGCCGACCGCAGACGCGGTCATCCGGGAGAAGCGCGGCGCCAGGCGCTTCAGGCACTGCACCACCCGTTCCTCGCTGAACGGCTTGAGCAAGTAATCGACGACGCCGAGCTCGAACGCCTCGAGGGCGTGCTGGTCGTACGCCGTCGCGAGAACGAACATCGGGGCGCCCTCCTCGCTGGCCATCGACCGCACGAACGTCAGTCCCGTCTCCCCGGTCTTGGCGCCATCGAGCTGGACGTCGACGAACGCGACGTCGACCCGCACGCCCGGCAGGTCACTCTCGAGCGCCTGCTTCGCCTCGTCGATGCCCCCGACAGCGCCGACGACCTCGGCGAGCCCCGAAGACTCGAGAAGCTCCACCAAGTAGTTGCGTGCGGGCCACTCGTCTTCGACAACGAGGGCGCGCAGCGGCACGGCCGCGGTCGTCGGCATTTATGCGCCCCTCGCAGATCGTGCGATTTCGACGATCGACCGCGTGCCTTCGCTGGAAGACACGAGACGGAGCGAAGACGGCTGCGGCGTCTCGAGCTCGAGCCGCCGCCTCACGGATTGCAATCCGAACGCGCCCGCGCGTACGTCGGCGTCGAGGACGCCGGGGCCGTTGTCTTCGACCACGCAGACGAGCGTTCCGTCTTCTTTGGTCGAGGCGCGCACGACCACTTCTCCTGCGCGGTCGGCGCGGCGCAGCGCTCCGTGCTTGACCGCGTTCTCGACCAGCGGCTGGAGCAACAGGCGCGGAAGGAGGGCCGACCCGCAGTCCGGCGCCAGCTCCCACCGAAAGTGGAGGAGGCCTCGGTGCCGCGCTTCGAGGATCTCGGCGTATCGGCGCAGCCAGGCGATTTGGGCGTCGAGCGACTGAAGTTCGCCCTCGTCCTGAAGAGCGTCGCGCAGCAGGTCGCCGAGGCAAACGAGCAGGCGGCGAGCTTCGCGCGGTTCTTCGGTCACGAGACCAGCGATCGCGTTCAGCGTGTTGAGCAAGAAATGCGGCTCGAGGTGCGCGCGAAGACGCGCCACCTCGTTGCGGCTGCGGAGCTGCTGGGCTTCGAGAGCGCGAACCCGTGCGCTCTCGACCGCGAACGGATAGACGAACGCCAGCGCCCAGACTCCGAAATAGAGCTGCGCATTCAGAATACCGAAGAGCGTCGATCGGGCGAAACTGGCGCCCCCGGGATTGTGGAAGCGAAGGGCCGGCAGGTGCTGGGCCGCAAATCCATAGAGGAGCCCGAAAACGGCTCCGATGGCGGTGGCGATGGCGATCCCCGTGATGAGGCCCCGGACGGCCGTGATTCGCCGGTGGATCGACCAGACGAAGACGGACGACAGGGCGAGCATGAGCATCGGCAGCTCGAGGGCCATGAAGGCGACTCGAGCCAGGATGCGCGCGCTTTCGCGGCCGGTAACGACCTCGGTCGCCAGTTGAAGGAGAAGGACTCCGCACACGACCGAGATCCCGAGGGCGCGTCGGGACCGAGGTTGGTCGGCGGGGAACGCCGATTCACGACCGGCGCCCGCTCGAGGCTCGGTGCCAGGCTCGGCCACCACATCGGACGTCGGCGCGAGCCGGGAGGCCGTGGACACGGACATGTTCCAGCAATCGTACATTGAACGTCCTTCTCGCGCCTCGCCACCGGTCGGAAGGGGTGCGCGCCTCGTCGTTCGAAAGTGACGGCTCGTCATTTGCCGAGAAGCGCGATAAGTCGTCACGGCATCCTTTACCCGGGAAGAGACGATGCCGAGACCCGCTTTTGCGCTCACGCTCACGGTGCTTGGAGCGCCCCTTGCCGTCTGGGCCTGTCCTCGGGCTTACGCGCAGGAGAGCGTGGCGGCCCGGCCCCAGCGCGTAGTCAAATTGCCGGAAGTCGAGCGAGCGGCGCTCGAGCTCCAGCCGCAAATCCTCGTCGCGCGCGCGGCCACCAACATCGCTGAAGGCCAGGCCGATCAGGCCCGGGCGCCGCTCTTGCCGCAAGTGACGGCGACCGCGTCGTACACTCGCGAAACGGGAAATTACGTCTCTCGCCCAGGCGTCATCCCGGGCGGCTCGACCGCCGCGACTCCCGGGTGGGACCTCGGAAGGTCGTTCGACTATTGGAACTTCGGCGTCACCGCAGCCCAGCTCGTGTACGATTTCGGGCAGACGTACGAACGCTACAAGTCCGCTCGTTCGACCGTCGAGGCGCAGCGCCTGCAGGAACAGACGACGCGGCTGCAGGTCGTCGCCGGTGTCCGCCGCACGTATTTCAACGCACGCGCGATGAAGGAGCTCGTCGACGTCGCACGCGAGACGCTCGACGATCAGAATCGCCACCTGACCCAAGTCCAGGCCTACGTCGCGGTCGGCACACAGCCGCCCATTGCGCTCGCCCAGCAGCGCGCCGCGGTGGCCAATGCGCAAGTACAGCTCATCACGGCGCAGAACAACTACGAGACGGCCAAGGCGCAGCTCAATCAAGCGGCGGGGTTGGCCGGGGGGACCGAATACGACGTGGGCGACGAGGAGCTCGGCCGCGTGGAAGAAGAGGACCAGCCGCTCGAGAAGCTCGTCGAAAAGGCACTGGCCACCCGACCCGAGCTGGCGTCCCTGTTCAAACAGCGGCAGGCGCAAGAGGCCTCGCTCAGCTCTGCGAAGGGGTCGTATGGGCCGTCGCTTTCCGCGGCCGCAGGCGCGACCGCGCAGGGCATCCAGCTCGACCACCTCGTGCCCAACTGGAACGGAGGCCTGGTGGCGACTTGGTACGTCTTTCAAGGGGGGCTCACGAAGGGCCTCGTCCGACAGGCCGAGGCGCAGGTGCAGAGCATCGACGCGCAACGCAGCCTCGAAGAGCTGCAGGTTCGTCTGGACGTCGACACGGCTCGGCTGGCCGTTCGAGCGGCGAAGGCGACCATCGGAGCAGCCGCCGACGCGGCGACCAGCGCGCGCGAACAGCTGCGCCTCGCCGAACAGCGCTACGCGACCGGCGTCGGAAACATCATCGAACTCAATGATGCGCAAGTCGCTTCCACGTCGGCTGCAGCACAGCTCGTGGAGGCACGCTACGGACTCTCGACGGCGCGCGCGCAGCTCCTGGCCGCTTTGGGACGAACATGATGCATGACGATCCGATTGCCACATCCCCTGCCCTTTCGCCGGCCACACCGCGGCGTTTTCCGACGACGCGAGTCGTTCTGCTGCTCCTGCTCGCCTCGACGCTCGCGGGCCTAATCTGG
>JBAULD010000804.1:0-2937 GCA_049578005.1 Polyangiaceae bacterium | reverse complement strand
GGGGTGGGGGCCTCAAAGGCGCGGGCGGACTCTAGGGGCAGCCGCCTTCGAAGCCGTTCGCTGGGTTAGCGGGAAGCGGCACTAAGGAAAGACCGCGATGACCGGTGCGTGATCGCTGGTCCCGACGTCCGCCGCTACACGGCACGCTGTGGGCTCGAGGCCGCGATTGGCGCTCGAAAGGATGTAGTCGATTCGCCAGCCCTGGTTTTTTTGACGGAGCCCACGCCAGGGCGGCCACCAGGTGAAGAGGCGGTCGTTCGTCGGATCGAGCTGGCGCGCGACATCGACGAGGTCGCACGCGAGAACGCGCTCGAACAGTTGGCGCTCGTCGTCCCGCTGGCCGATTTTTCCCGCCTTGCGTTCCTTGGGATGAACGTCGTCGTCCGTGCGGGCGACGTTCATGTCGCCGCAGAGGATGAGCCGACCACCAGCCGCGTGCGCGCCGTCGACGTAGGCACGCATCGACTCGAGAAACGCGAGCTTCGCGCCGAAGTCTTTCCCGCCGTTCGGGACGTAGACGCTGGCGACGACGAGACCGCCCTCGAGCTTTGCCTGAACGACTCGCGACTCGACGTCGAACTCCGGGTGGCCGAAATCCGGCCGCGCGACCACGCTCGCCTTCCTCACGTGGAGCGACACCCCGCTGTACCCCTTCGGGCCCCCGTGCCAGTAGTTCCAGTACTCCGGCAGCAACGTCAACGCCTCGCCGAGCTGCTCCGCGGTGGCTTTGATCTCTTGCAAGCAAATGACGTCCGGCGCTTCGCTCCGCACCCATTCGACGAACTGAGCTTCTCGCGCTCGGATGCCGTTGACGTTCCATGTGGCGACTTTCACGTCGTGACTCCGTGGGGGGCGGTAATCTGCGGCGGCCGAACGTAGACCGGCTCGAGCGTGTCCGCACCATCGAATGGGCGGCGCGCGGCAATGCGCCCAACGGCGGTCGCGCGCGGAAAGTCGTGGGGTCGGTCGACGGCGAGAACGACCCCGGCGCCGAGAGCCGACCAATCGATCATCGTGGCCACCTCCCCAGCGATCACGACCCGCGCGTCGGAGAGAATCGGCTCGCCGGCGACGATTCGCGTACGGAGGATATCTGCCAAGCGGACGGCCGCCTCGGCGAAGGGGACGTGCACGGGGGCCAGCACGAATTCGCCCCGCAAACGCGCCTGCATGAAGACTTCCCCTTTGCCCGCCGGAACGACGCTCACGAGCAGGTCATTGTCCTCCATGCCGTCGACGAGTGCGTCGAGCGACGTCACGCCCACGACCTGCGCTCGGGTGGCGATGGCAACTCCCCGCACGGTAGCGACCGCGATGCGAATCCCGGTGAAGCTGCCGGGCCCGACGCCCACGCCCCATCGGACGACATCGCTCGGTGTCCACCCCGCTCGGTCGAAGAGCGCGCTCACCATCGGCAGGAGGGACTCGCCGTGGGCGTTCGAAACGCGGGCTTCGTCCTCCGCGACGAGCTCGACGCCGTCGAACAGCGCAACGGATCCGAGGAGGGTCGAAGTGTCGACTGCGGCAATGCGCATCGTGTGCCTCGGTCAGGAGCCGCCGAGCGCAAAGAGCGGGACTTCCTTGCGAGGTTCGGCCGGATCGTTGCTGATGAGGCGCAGTCTGCCGAGCGAACCGCGCTGCCCCGGTGGGATGCGGCTGGCAACGGCGCGAACGTGCACAGCGTAGCTTCGCGCGGGATCGTCGCGCGAAAAGGTGGCTTCGAAAGGGCCTTCGATCACCTGGGCGGCGTCGAGCCGAAAATCGCTCCGGCGGCTCGACACCGTTAGGACCACCGCGCCTTCTCCCGGTGCATGGAGATCGATGAAGGGGTTCGTCGGATCCACCGTGATGTTCCCGAGCACTTCGCAGGAATAGAGGAGGGTCAATTCGCTCGGCTTCTTCAGACCGGTCGTCACGACGACCTGGCCTGCGACGCGGCCGACCCGGACGGCATGGAACGTCAGCCGCAAGCCCTGCGGTTGGCCTTGCTCACCGGGGAGGACGGCGACGTCGGGTCCGGGCGGATCGATCGACTCGACCTCGAGGCGCGCCTCCGTCGCGAGCCGGCCCGCGAGCTCCGCGTCGGCCGAACCGGTTTCGCCGAACGCCACCTTGAGGTCGACCGTTCGCTCCGAGAAAGCCAGAAGCGGCTCGACGCGCGCATGGATTCGAAGGGCGAACTCCGGGGCGAGCGGATCGTCGGTGCGGACGACGATCGTGTCGAGAACCGGGCCCTGTCGCCCGTCTGTGTCGCAAACGACCTCGAGATCGGCGGTCTTGCCGGGGCCAATTCCCTCCGGCAGGTTCACGCCGGCGCAGCCATAGGACCGACTCGCCCCTTCGATCCGGAGCGGAGCATCCCCAGCGTTGCGGAGCCGAAAGACGTTCGTCAGCCGATCCCCCTGCAGAACATCGCCGAAATCGTGGTCGGGCTCATCACACGCGATGTGCGCGGACGTTGGACGGTGTTTCGATTGGCAGGCCGCAGCCCCTGCAAGAGCGATGGCGACGTAGGGCGAGACGTTGGCGGCCCGGCTCCTTCGGCACCACTCTAGTAGCACGATACGGGGTTCAACTGAGGCCGCGCCTGGCTGATCGTATTGGCCCACGTGCTCGCCGTGGGACTGTATTGCATGATCGATACGACTCCGTCGGCAATTCGAGCGTTTATGTTGGCGGGCGAGTCCCAGTTCGCATCGGGGCCCGGCGGATTCCCATAGCCGGTATCGGCGAGGATCGGCTTTCCCGTCACCATGTGGACCCCCGCCCAAGTCATCGTGTTCGCCGTCCTAATCTGGGTCGTTGCCGCAGACGTGTTGCCCCCCGACGTGTGGATGAACGTAAAGTCGGACATGTTGAAGTTGGGGTACCAGGTGCAGCCGTTGCTGGGCATCCACGGGGAGATGTCCATCGAGAAGACGGCGTTCGGAAGGTACT
>JBAULD010000803.1:0-18342 GCA_049578005.1 Polyangiaceae bacterium | reverse complement strand
GTTGGCGACGACTCCGTGCCACTCGGACGAATTGCTCGATGCGCAATCGTTGTTGGAAAAGCAATTGACCATCTGATCGGCTGCCACGCCGCACAGATCGCAGTTGAAACAGAGCGCGCACGTTCCGATGGTTTGAAGGAACGACCCGAACGACGAGAACGGTCCTCCGACGAGCGACGTGCACTCGTCGTAAACCGAATTGTAGAGCGCATTGGCCGCAGGCACGATCAACGCAGACGGATACGCTCGCGGAATCACGTCGCCCGTGTACTCGGGCGACGAGCTCAACGCGTCGTGCTGCCAGAGGGCGAGCGACGTCGAACAGACGACGCCGTTGTTCACCCCGGGTACGCCCTGAGCAGTTCCCTGCACGTTCATGTACTGGTACCAGCCGTAGTGAATCGGGCTGCCGTTGTACGCCTCCGCGAACACGAGCTGAGTCGAGTCCTTCTGCGAATCCCAAGCGACCCACGACATTCCGGCGCCCGTGAACGTATTTCCAATCGTCTGTTGGGCACCGCTCGCCGCGCTCTGATACGCGATGAAGTTGACCGGTCCCCCCGCGTAGAGAAAGGTGTAAATGGCCCCTTGGCCGATCGTCTCGAGCCCCGGTGAAGAGGCGTACAGGAACCCCGGTTCGATCGGGGCGCTGCACTCCTGGCCGAAAAGGTTGCGATCTCCATTCACCGGCGGCGTAATCGACGTCGCGTGGGTCACCCAACCGTCCGGGCCACGCGAGAGCATGGAGTGCGAGCGATACTCGCCGACCGCCGCGAGGACATTGGCCACCGGCCCCGGCGACTGCTCGAACACGGCGTCGCCACTCGGCACATTCCAGCCCGCTTGCGTCGTGCCACATGTGACGTCCGCGCGCGCAATAGTCTGCCACGAAAGGAATGCGGCGGCCGAGCCGAGTCCCACAACGAATCGCGTACTTGAAAGAGCCGAATTGCGCATTCTTGCCTCCCCTTGAGAGGGGGTGCGTGCAAGGGCCCAACCACGCGAAGCAGGCGGGGCCAAGGCGCCGGGCCTTCTGGCGTGCGCCGCCCCTCAGGTCCCCCCGCGGAGCGGGGGCACGTTGCACATGAGGAACGACGAGATGGATGGTCTATCCATTCGCTGGGACGGGGGACAAAAGAAAGGCCTGTAAGCTGCTCTTCGTGCAATGTCCCCCCGCCCCGCGGGGGACCTAAAGGGAGGGATCGGGCGTCCTTGTGCCGCTCCGTGCCATCGCACGACATTCCTGTCCGGATGGAGCGTGTGATCCCTTGCTGGACGAGTCGACGAAGTAGTAGAGAGGGGCTTCTGGGGGGTGACCGCGTGTCGAACAACCTGGACCGGCACGGACGCTGCACCCGGGCCTTCGCGTCGGCGGGCGGCAAAAGGCCGACGGAAATTCCGCGCGCCGGCAATTACCAGCACGATCCCGTTCTTCTGAACTGGCGAAGGGGAAGCATCGACACGCCGACGCCTCATGGCGTGTGAAACGCGGAGCGTGCGCGCGTCGCGGCCGACGAGGAAACGACAATTTGGCCCGTTTGCCCCCAAAGAACATCGGGGGAATTTCGAGTCACGAAGGAGGACATCCATGACATACCAAAAGAACCGGAAACCTGGTCGCATAGTGCGAAGTATCCATTTTTGGCTTCCTGCTTTGGCTTTCCTCGGTGCGGCCGCCGGCTGCGGCGGCGCAACGGATCAACGATTCGCACCAGAGAGCTACGACGAGTACACCGAGCCGCTGACCAACGCGATCGTCGGCAGTCCCGCCGGCGTCGTCACGATCGGACCGGTGGACGCGGGACCGCCTCAGGGGGGAAGCACGCCGGGATCCACCGGTGGAGCCATGGGCACGAGCACGGCATCTGGAACGGGGGTGGGCATCGGGACCGGCGGAGGAGGCACGGGCGGGGGAACAGGCGCGTCGACAGGTACAAGCACCGGAGGAACGTTCGACGGCGGACCGGCTGAAGACGGAGGGGTCGACGGCGGCACCGGGGGAGGATTCGGCTTCTGGCACTTCGACGACTGCTCTCCCAAATCCAATTTCCTCGTCGACTCGTCGGGCGAAGGCGCGAACGCGCAGCACGCGCTGGGCGCCGCGTGCGTGCCAGGAATCAGCGGACTCGGAGTCGACATTCGCTCCGCGAAAGATGTCATCCAGGTCCCCGACGAACCGCAGTTCACGGTCTCGACGCGGGTCGCGGTCGCGGCGTGGGTGAAGCCGACGACGGTCAAGGGCGACCAGCCCATCGTCATCAAGCGGCTCAACAACCAGACGTCGTTCTCTCTCGGAATCCACAACGGGAACATCCAGATGTCCGTCGTGCTCAAGAACGGGACGACGGTCATCTCCCAGGCGCCGATTTCCGCAGGCACGTGGTCGCACGTGGCCGGTATGTACGACGGAACCTTCCTCTTCTTGTTCATCGACGGGCAGCAGTTCGGCCAGGTGTACGCGGGCTTGCCGCTCCGCGACGTGTTCGCGCCGATTCGTATCGGCGCGACGACGCAGAGTCAGTACTTCAGCGGAGTCATCGACGACGTGTTCGTGTCGACGGAGGCCATCACCGCCCAGACGCTCACCGCTCTGGCGTGCTTCACGAACCCGTCCACGTTCACCGTCAACCCGGCGACCGCTTCGGCCGAGTTCGACTCGACGGTTCACTACGACGTCGCGGTGACCGACAACGACATCGGCTTCTGCGGGCAAAAAGAGTACGACTTTTTCCTGCAGTTTTTCGACCCGACCATCAACACGGTGGTCGATCAGCCGCAGTTCGTTTCCGACGCCCAACCTGGCACGACGCTGACGTTCGGCGTGGACGTCACACCGACGGACAGCTCGAACCCGGGTTCGACGCAAATCCCGTTCATCGTCGAGTCATTCCCGTCGACGTTCACCGGCAACTTCGAATTCCTCCAGGGCAATCTCAACCTGAACATCGTGGCGCCGACGGGCTGCTTCGTCTTCACCGGACGCGAGCTGATGATCACCGACGTGAGCGTCGTCGACGATCCCGTCCGTACGTTCGGAGTGAGCATCCCGGGCTTCGACGGAGGGACCTCGGTGGGCGTAGGCTCATCGGGAGGCGGTTCCGGAGGTTCGGGGAGTGGAGTGGGCATCATCGGGGGACCCGTGCCCGTGCCCCCGCCGCTTGCGCCGGCCACGGGCGGAGTCGAGGTCCGCGCTTCCACGTTTGACGTCGCCGACGCCCAAAGCAATCCGGACGTGCAAGCCTCGACCGACGCGCAGCAGGCCCCCGCTTCCAGCCAGGGCGTCTGGACGTTCGGTCATCTGATGCGCGAGCTGGCGCCGACGCCGGAACAAGCCCCGGCGATGACGCTGGCGCTCTTCCAACACTGGCTCACCGACCAAACGGTCAACGGGTTCACAGTGACGGCACGGCCGGCGATCCAGCAGGTCTTGCTGGACGTCTGGCCGAAGACCGCGACCGGTGACCTCGACCTGGACCAGCCGCCGCTGACGCTGCAGGCGATCGTCAACCGCATCGACATTCGCAATCTGGCGGCGGGCTCCGCCGGCGAAGGTCGGTTCGTCTTCGCCGTGAACGGTCAGGGGTTCCCTCAATCGTTCACCGTCATTCTCGAATACAACCTCCCGGCCCAAACGCAGCAAGACGTCCAGAACTGGGCCAATCTGTGGCACAGCCTGTCCTCCCATCCCTTCCCGTCCGAGGAGTACAACGCCGCGCTCGAGACGATTACGCGGAAGTTCAGCGACCGCAACGCGTCGCCGGGTTCGCCGAACGGCAGCGCTCTCATCGAGCTGCGCACCAACGAAATCGCGCTGTCGTTCCAGTGGGAGCTGCGCGCGTTCGCCCTCTCGCCGACCAGCGGGTTCTTCGACGAGACGACAATCAAAGAAACCCCGGACCTCAGCTTCCTCGGGACCCAGACGTTCGCCGACTTCGTCAACCAGAACGCGACGGCGATCAAAGCGGAGATCTTCGGGGCGAACGACAACACTGTGCCACTGACCTTCGAGGGCCAGAACTTTCTCGGCGGCTCGGTCTTCAACAATCAGGTCGAGTGGAACGGTCCGGGCATCGTCGACCCGGACGCGCGCTTCCACGCGTCGGCCAACACGTGCAACGGGTGCCACGGGCCCGAGACGGGCACCCTCAATTTCACGATGATCACGCCCCGACAGTTCGGGACACAAGCCCAGCTCTCTCCGTTCTTGACGGGGACGACTGTGACCGATCCCTTCTCGGGGCAGACCCGGTCCCTCAACGATCTGTCGAGGCGACACACGGATCTCACGGGGCTCGTTTGTCCGTCGGACGGCGGGCCTGCGGCCGACACTGGTGCGCCGCCGCCGCCTCCCGACACCGGTGCACCGCCGCCGCCGTCGGTGGACGGGGGCACCGCTGGCAAGGACGCGAGCTCGGGCAAGCGCTAAGTCGCAACCTCGCGCGGTGACAAACGCGAGACGCCGCCAGGCTCCGGCTTGGCGGCGTCTCTCTTTTTTGTGGCTCGTGCGGCTCGTCCGGCCCGACGACGCGAAAACTTGGCCGCCGCCGCCCCTCACCTCTAGCGTCCGCGGCGATGGGCGACGTTGCCAGAGGCTCCTCGTCCCCGGCTCCGGGCCTGAGCTTGCCGCGCAGAATCGGCGGGCGCGTCGTCTTGAAGCTCGTCGCGCGCGGCGGGATGGGCGACGTCTACCTCGCGGCGACGACGGGCATCGAAGGAACCGAGCGGCCGTGCATCGTCAAGACCGTGCGCCGTGACCACGTCCACGACGACTCGTTCCTCGCGCGTTTCCTCGACGAAGCGCGAGTCCAAGCGCAGCTGCAGCACCCCGGGGTGGCGCACGTGCTCGACGCCGCGACCGACGACCATGGTGAGCCCTACACGGTCGTCGAGTACGTCGAGGGACGGCCACTCAGCGACGTCCGCCAGCGGGCCCTCGTCGCGGGGGTGCGGCTGTCCTGGGCCGACGCGGTGGCGATCGCCGTCGAAATCGCACAAGCGTTGGCGCACGTGCACGAGCGCTGCGGGCACGACGGCGAGCCGCTCGGGATCGTGCACCGCGATCTGTCCCCGCAAAACGTGATGGTCGGCTTCGAGGGGGAAGTCAAAGTCATCGACTTCGGCACCGCGCGGGGCCAGAACCGGCGGTGTCACACGGTGGCGGGCGTCGTCTTCGCCAAACCCGGGTACGTCGCGCCGGAAGTGGCGAGGCAACAGGTGGGCGATGGACGAATCGATCTGTACGCCCTGGGCGTCATTCTCTGGGAGCTCTGCGCGGGGCGCCGGTTCTTGAGCGGCGACCCGCAGCAACACCTCGATGACGTCGCGGCCGGAAAAGTCGTCATGCCCCCCGTCGCCGTCGCTTGCGGCGCCCCGATCGAGCTCGACGAAGTGATCGCGAAGCTGACCAAGAGCGACCCCGACGATCGGTACGCGCGCGCGTCTCTCGCGGTCCCTGCCCTCGCCCGATTGCTCGCGTGCGCCCCGTCGTCCGAGCCGTGCGAACGAGGAGTGCGCGCGCGCACGGCTGCGCTGATGCGCAAGCTCTGGCCTCATGAACCGGGCCGGACGCGCTCGGAGTTTGCTCGGCTGCTGCGTGATGCGCGCGAAGCGATGGGCGGCGATCCTCCCCCGACGGAGCCGCTCGAAGCGGTCGGACGCGCCGCAGCCGTGACGTCGCCGTCCGGAGACGTCGATCCGTCGAGACTCGCCGGGACTCCATATCGCCTCGTGCGCGAGATTGGACAGGGCTCCGGCGGCGTCGTGTGGGAGGCGGAGCACGTGGAGCTCGGCCGCCTCGTCGCCCTCAAAGTGTTCGCGGCGGAGCACGCGTCGTCGCAGCTCTCCTTCGACCGCTTCCGGTGCCAAGCGCGCGCGATGGCCGGACTCTCCCATCCGAACTTGGTGGAGGTTCTCGACTTCGGGCGCTCAAACGACGGGCAGGTGTTCTTGGCCATGGAGCTTGTCGCCGGTGAGACGCTCGATGCGAAGCTTCGCGCAGGCGCGATCGATAGCGCCGAGACCACACGTGTCGCCATCGAAGTTTGCCGCGCGCTGACCGCCGCCCATGCCGGGGGCCTCATCCATCGCGATATCAAACCGCAGAACCTCATCCTGACCGCCGGCGGAGCGGTCAAGCTGCTCGACTTCGGGATCGCGGTCGACGTCGGCGGAGCCGGTCCGGAGGGACAGGCGGCGAGCCCGAAGGAGCTCGCGCTGCGCGGGTTCGCCGCCTTCGGTACGCCGGAGTACATGGCCCCGGAGCAGGTTCGCGGAGCCGCGATCGACGCGCGAGCCGACGTGTATGCGCTCGGGTGCGTTCTCTACGAAATGCTAGTCGGGGCTCCGCCGTTCGACGGGTCGCCCGTCGTCGTCATGGGAAAGCAGATCCGCGATACGCCCACGCCGCCGTGCTTGCGCGCACCGGAGCGGACGATCCCGAGCGCACTCGAAGCAGTCGTCCTCCGGGCGATCGCCAAAGACCCCGAGCAGCGATTCGCGAGCGCGGCCGCGATGTGCACGGCACTCGAGGAGGCGCGCGCGATTCCCGAGGGTCGACGGCCGCGTGTGCAACGGGCGGCCCGCCCTCCGCTTCAGCCCATGGGCGGCCCCCCGACCCAACGCCTGGCAGGGGTGGCAGATCGGGTAGCCGGGGGCCGCCGCCGAGCGGGCATTCTGTTTGCTTTGCTCGCGGTAACGGCGGCAGTGACGTCGATCCTTGCGATGGCTGCGTCGGCGGGGGCCCCCTGGTGCCCACGGTGGCCGATACGTCCGCCCCCACCCGAAAGCTCGGCCAGCGCCGCCGTGCCTGGCGCTGGGCCACTTACAGCGACTCCGAACGCCCCAGAAGCCCCGTCGGCCGCCCTCCCGCAAGTCGAAAGGCCCGAAAGGCCTTCCGCTTCGCACCCGGGTCTCATGAGACGCAATCATTCCCATCTGCGCATCGGCTTGTCTTTGGCCGCTCGCCCGCTATAAGTCGGACGCTGATGCGGCTGCCCCGGGCGGCTTTGCCGCAGAGTGGTCTACACCGGATGGAGACGCTTGATCTCGTGGCGCCCTCGATGGCGCTGGGTGGAAACCGCTACGGAGTCATCCTCCGCCTCGCGCTGCCGACCGTTCTCGCCATGCTGTCGCAGAGCGTCGTCAACGAGATCGACGTCATCTTTTTCTCCCATCTCCCCTGCCCCATGTCGTCGAACGGGCAGGCTGCGCTCCTTCCCTCGCTCATCCTGACGTGGCTCTTCGGTGGAAGCCTGAGCGCCATCAGCGTCGGAACGCAGGCGCTCGTGGCACGGCGCTACGCCGAAGGGGACCGGCGCGCGGCGGGGGCGGTGCTCACCAACACGGCGTTCTTCTGCGTGGTCGCCGGCGCGCTCTTTTCCGTCGTCGGGATGCTCTGCTTGCCCTGGCTCATTCGATCGATGATCGAGGTCCCCGAAGTGCAGCGCATCGCCCTCTCGTACACGCGCTGGCGGCTATTCGGCATCATTTCGATGGCCGCCAGCATGGGCATCAAGTCCTTTTTCGACGGGATCGGCAGGACGCACGTGCATCTCGTCGCGGCGATCGTGATGAACGCCGTGAATATCGTCCTCTGCTGGATGTTCATCTTCGGCCATTTCGGTGCGCCCAGCATGGGTCCGACGGGCGCGGGAGTGGCTGCGTTCTTGGCGACGTGGCTCGGCCTGGCGATCATGATTCTGTACGCCGCGCTCGTTCGCCGCGAGTACGACCCGATGCGCTGGTCGAACCTCTCGGGTGCGCTGACCTGGTCCATCTTGAAATTGTCGATCCCGGCCGGAGCCGCGACCGTGTTCATGATGCTCGGATTCGGCCTGTTCACGCGCGCCGTCGGAAAGCTGGACGCCGGCATGGCGGCGGCCGGGGTGGCGTCCGTCGCGAGCCACTGTGGCGGCGCCGAGGCCGTTCGAAGCGCAGCCAATACCGATATCGTCGAGATCTTGAAGTTGACGTTCACGGCGTGCCTGGCGTTCGGTACGGCGACGGCCACGCTCATCAGCCAGTCGCTCGGCCGCCGCCGGCCCGACGAGGCGCAACGATGGGGCTGGGCCAGCGTGCGCTTGGGCATCGTCCTCTTCGGAGTCGTCGGCCTGTGCGAGGGGTTCCTGTTCACCCACCAGCTCGTCGCGCTCGTCTCCAACTCGAGCGCCGTGCGCGCCGAGGCGATCTTTCCCCTTCGCATCATGGGCATCGCGACGCCCATCATCGCGGTCGCCATGATTCTTACCGAGGGGCTCTTCGGGGCGGGCAACACGAAGTTCGTCGCCATCGCGCAACTCCTCCTCGTGTTCGGCTGTCTCGTGCCGGGCGCCTACGTGCTCGGCATCGCTCTGCACATGGCGCTCAAAGGGATCTGGATCGCGGCGTTCGTCTATTCATGTCTTGCTGCGGCCACGATGAGCACCAAGTTTGCCGGCGGGAGCTGGAAGACCATCAAACTCTGAAGACCCTGGCGATCGTCTCCTCGATCGTCTCGACCTCTTCGTAGAGCCGCCACTCCCCGACGGGGCCCAGCGCCGGCGCGTCGCGCGGCCGGCTCTTTTCGTCGTAGAGCTGCCCTCGAGTGTCGCGGAAGCAGTGGTGCTCGAAGTAGTCATCCGGAAGGAGCGGCTCGCTCCGGACGAATTCGAAGTAGCGGCGCGACCACGGCGCGCGCGTCGTCATCATGGGAGCGACGAGCAGCTCGTCACGGGCGAGGGTCGCCCCGGGTCGGTAGACGTAGACGAGGTTGCACCCGTGGGTCGGCCCGACGATCGCGCTCGTCGAGACGACGCGTCCGAGGAGGGCCTCCGCCGAGGAACGACGAACGGCGAATACGTCGCCGATCTGCGGGGGTCGTTTCGCGCTCACTTGCCACCTCCGGCGTCGGAGCAGTCGTCGAAGTCCGGATTGCATCCCGCGTCGGGAAGCGCCTCCGAGACGTCGTCTGCGGACGGCGCCGCGCCGCCCGTTTCTGGTGAAAGGGCCGGGCGCGCGGCGTACTTCGCTCGGTCGGCCCCGGAACAAGGCTGCGGATTGCTGGGGTCTTCCTGAACGCATTCCATCATCCACGCCTCGCGCGGCGGCACGTTGTCCCTCTCCGCTTTCGCGCGAGCGGCGGACACGTCCCCGGCCACCGCGACGTTGCTGATCCACGGGACGTAACTCACGAGGACGAGGCCGACGGCGAGGATCCCGACGAACGGAAGGACGACTCTGTACAGGCTCGAAACCGGCCTCCCGAATCGAAAGCTCGCGATGAACAGGTTCAATCCGAGCGGCGGCATGCAATAGGCGAGCTCCAGATTGAGCAGGAAAATCATCGCGAGCTGAAACGGCGACATCTTCTCGTCGGGGTGCCTGGCGCCGAGCGCCGCCACGAACGGCAGAATGAGCGGAACGGCGACGAGGATCGCGCTGAAGCCCTCCATGAGCATCCCGAGGAGGAGCAGGAAGACGTTCATCACGATGAGAAACTGCCACTTGTGCTCGATGCCCAGCGCCAAGAGGAACGCGAGTACCCGCGACGGAACGTGCTGGTCGACGACGAAGTTCATCAGCGAGTTGGCCATCGCCAAGATGAGAATGATCGCACCCGCCAGACTCATCGAAGCCTTGGCGATCCGCACGAGGTCGCGCCTCCACGACAGATCGCGATACACGAAGAACTCGATGACGACCGTGTAGAAGGCGACGAGGCCCGCCGCTTCGTCGATCGACGTCAGGCCGGTCCCGAGCCCGCCCGCGAGAATTACGGGGATGCCGAGCTCCCATTTCACGTCCCACATCGCGCGCCCGATTTCATGCAACCGGGGCGGGTCGCGCTCCACCTTCTCCCGTGCGCCGACCCAGATCGAATACGCGCCGAGGAGGGCGATGACGAGCAGCCCCGGCGGGACCACGGCTTTGAACGCCTCGTTGAAATCGACATGGGCAACCAGAGCGTAGACGAGCAGAGGCAGCGAATACGGAAGGAGGAGCCCGACCGATCCTCCCGTCGTGACGAGGCCGAGCGAAAAGCTCTCGGAGTAGTGCTGCTTGCGGAGGGCGGGATAAAGCAGGCCGCCGATCGCGATGATCGTCACGCCGCTGCCGCCCGTGAGCACCGTGAAGACCGCGCTGGCGATCACGGCGACGATGGCGAGGCCGCCGGGCATCCAGCCGAGCACGGCGCGCGCGGCGGCGACGAGGCGATCGGGAGTCTTCGCTTCGGCGAGGACATAACCGACGAACGTGAAGAGCGGGATGGTGACGAGAATCGGTGAATCGGCGAATCGTTCGTCGAGCACCGTCGGCGCGATGAACCGCAAATGGTGGTAGCTCGGGTCCTCGTGGCATAGCCACAAGATCTCCGCCGATCCGCCCATGACCGCGAAGAGCGGCGCCCCCAGCAGCGCGGCCAATACCACCAAGAGCGCGATGGCGATGCTCACCTGGTCACCGCGAGCGCTCGGCTCCGGCCGCTGCGACGGCGGCGGGCCGCAGAAGGAGCGCGCTGAGGAGCAGCTTGGCGGCGATGACCGCGAGCCCGAAGGGAAATACGAAGTTGAGCTCGCGGATGAGCACTCCGCGCGCCTCTTCGCCGGTACCCGGCACGGCCACCTGCGGCATCCGCCGCGCGCTCGGCGACGAGGGGTCCATACGCAGCGCGTCGACCGCGGCCCCGTCGAAGTGGGCAGTCCAGTCCGCGCCTGCGAGCCACGTGTTCCATTCGACCGCCGTCATCCATTTGTCGTAAGGATGGCCCGCCAAGACCTCGGGGAGCGTCTTCGCATCGAGCGACAGCTGGCGACCGAGGAGGAAGAAGTCGGAGGACGTCAATCGGCGAACAGCGGCGAACTTCTCCCCCGGGCTCGTGTCGCACGACTTGGCCGGGTCGCCGGGACACGCGTGCACCGACTCCACGCGGTACTCGGCGATGCTGATGTAGTCCGCGAACCCGACGACGCCGAGGACGCAAACCGCCGCGGCGGCGAGCCATCCGGCAATCGCCGTCGCGGCCCGCACCCGGGGCGGCAGGTAATGGACGAGAACGTCCACGTGAATGTGCTTGTTTCGCGACGTGGCCAGCGATGCGCCGAGGAGCGCGAGCCAGAGCGTGAGCCGCGTCACGAGTCCGCGAAGGCCGCCGACCAGCATCAGCGCCGACGCGTTCTGGAGCCAATTGAGGGCGTTCGAAGACCAGCCGACGCCGGCGTGCACCCAGAGTCGCCCGACGACGAGCCCGACGGCCATCGCGGCGGCGACGGCCGCGCCGCGGACGCTCTCGCCCCATTCGCGAGACATGGGGAGCCGGCGAATCGAGAAGCGGATCGCAACGCCGAACAGCGCAGCGCTGACGATGCAGCGATAGACGAGTCCCGCTCCGTTGCCGCCCGGAAAAAACTCGCTCGAGAGCCCCTTCAGCGAGATCCAAAGCGTCAGCGACGCGATCTCGGCGACGAGCACGGCCGCGCAGAGCCGCGACTCGAATCGCTGCCATGCCTCGTCGACGCGCGCGACCGCCCTCCGCCACGCCGCGCCGTTCGGAGCGACGGTGCCTGGGAGTTCCTCGGGGCTCGAAGGGTCCGTCGTCACTGCGCGAGCTGGACGACTCGGTCGAATACGCCGGGCGTGAAGACCGCGCCGCGGAGCCCCTGCCGAACGCGGGCGAAGAGATCGCGCCACTCCGCCTTCTCCGCGTCGGTCGGCTCGTACACGGCCTTGCCGGACTTCATGCGCGCGAATGCCTGCGCGTCGAGGTTGCGGATCGACTTCGTCAGTCTGTCCGCCGCTTCGTGCCCGCGGGCGCTCATCACGTCTTTGAAGCGCTGCGGGAGCGCTTGGATGCGCGGGGACGACATGATGATCGCGCCGATGGCGAAGGCGCTCGTCATCGTGTTGATGTTCGTGATGCGCGAAGCCCACTGCAGCTGCTCGGCGGCGAGCGGAGGAGCAGCGATCGCGTTTATGGCGCCGCTCGTCAGCCCAGGCAAGATCTCGTTGACGGTCATTTGTCGCGGGGTAATCCCGCCGATGGCGGCTAGGAACTTGGGCTCAATCGGGTCGCCCGCGAGAAAGAAACAGCCCTTTCCCTGCAGGTCGGCCGGGCGGCGCACTTCGAAACCGACGGTCATCGTCTTGACCGCTCCGACGTCCCCCCATCCGAGGACCGTGAACCCTTTGCTCTCGAACTGCCGGTCGAATTCGTCTTTCATCGCCGCGCGGGCAAGGTCGAGCTTTCCCCAGTTTGCGAAGAGCCCGGGCATCTGGAAGAGCAACACGTCCGTAACGCCGGTCTGTCCGAGCCCGATCGCCGTGACCGCGGCGCCGTCGAGCTGACCGGTCCGGATCTTCTGGACCATCAGCACTTCGTCGCCGGCCTGGCCGTTCCACTGGAAATCGAGATTGAGCTCGGCATTCGTATCGGCCGAGACGTCTTTGGCCCAACGCTTGAATTCCTTTCCCCACGGAGAGTCTTGCGGGGCCAAGGTGCCTATTTTGAGCGTGGTCGAGGCGCGAGCGTCGGCGCCGAAGCCGACGAGGACCAAGAGCAGAGTGCCGAAGAGCGCCGAGACGAACCGCGAACCATCGCGCCCGGAGCGCAAGGACGAAACGAGGGGATCGAAGGCAGCGCGAGGCATTGGGGTGTTCCTCCCGAGGGGCAGTCGTCGATCGATCTTACTTGGCGGGAGAGGGTGCGGCGAGGTCGATACCGCATTCTTCCTTCGCGCGCCTCTTTCCGAGCCAGCGTTTGGCCCGGCGCTTGGCGATGGCGTTCGTCAGGCGCTGATGGGGGTCGGGGTCCTGGGCAAGAAGGACCCGGTTGAGCGCGTCCTGGTACAGGGCACCGTCGCCCCGCATGCACGCGTACTTCGTTGCGTAGAGGAGCTCGACGATGAGCGACTTGCCCTCGGTCTTCGTGAGCGCCGCGTAGAACAGATCCTTGGCTTGGTCGAGTTCGGCCAGGTTCGAGCGCGCGTGATACGCGCCGAGCGCGGCCAGCCCCGCGAAGTGTTCGAAGCCGGGGTCCAGCGAAACGGCGCGCTCGATCATCGCGACGCCGACGTAGAGCTCCGCGACGAACGCCGGTCCTTCCTGGTCGTCGCCCTTCATCAGGTCGACGCGGGAGGCCCAGGCGTTGCCCGTCCAGAAGAGGGCGGGGACGTCGTCTCGACTCGTGAAGTGCTCGGCGAGCCACTTCGTCAGCACCTGCTCGCTCGACTTCGCGCGATCGAACCCGTCGGCTCTCTCGGCGAGGGCGCGCAGCCCGTAGAAGACGGCGCGATCGTAGGCCATGCGCGCGCGCTTTCTGTGGTAGTCGGCGAGCTCGTCGTCGCCGGCGTCCTCTGCCGCTTCCATGTCGTCTTCGACGAACCCGAAGCCGTACCCGGTCCACCCTTTCACGAGGAGAAAGAGCGCGTCGGTGTTGTCGGGCGCGAGCGCGTGCATGCCCTCGAATTGCACGAGTCCGGCCTCGGTCGCGGAATGGGCGAGTTCATAGTCGCCGATGGTGTCGAAGGCGTCGGCGGCCCGGCGAGTCGACTCGATCTCCCCGTTCGTGAGCATCTTCGTGAGGCAACCTGGGAGTGCCAGCGCGAGAGCCGCGAGGCAAGCGACCGAGACGAATAGGCGGGGCATCCGGCGCCGGGACGATATCATGAGTGCCGGTCGAGCTGGCGCGCGGCCGGCTGCGAGCGAGGTCCAATCCTCCGGGACCGACGTCCGGTTCTCCGAATGCGAGCCCGAGACGCGACCGAATGAGCGAAGAGACCCGGTGAGCGAGCGACGGCCATCGAACACGGAAGGTCGGTGCCGGGGATGCGAAGTGCCGTCGCGGAACACCGACGCTCGATTTCCCAATACCGAAGCTCGGACGCAGGAAAGCGACGCTCGCGGGTCGCCGAACGAGGCTCAGCACCGAATGAGTGAGCGACGCCCTCAGGCAACCGCGCGAAGGACGGCGACGAGCGAGCGCAACGGCCCGGCGACCGTAGCTCCGTCGTCGACGTCCGAAGCTCGGTCCTCCACGAGCGTGGCTCGATCGCGGACGAGCACGACTCGGTCGTCGCGGTCCGTAGCTCCGTCGTCGACGAGGGTAGCTCGCTCGTCGACAGCCATAGCTCCGTCGTCGGCATCCGTCGCTCGGTCCTCCACGACCGCAGCTCCCTCGTCGCCATCCGTCGCTCGCTCGTCCGCGGCCGTAGCTCGCTCGTCCGCGGCCGTCGCTCCGTCGTCCGCAGACGTAGCTCGGTCGTCAACGTCGGTAGTTCACTCGTCGCCGAACGTACCTCCGTCGTCGACGTCGTTGGCTCCGTCGTGCGCAGGCGTCGCTCGGTCGTCGAATTCCTAGCTCCAATCGTCCCCATCCTTCGCCGCGTCGTCACCGCCTGCGGCTCGGTCGTCGCCGTGCGTCGCTCCGTCGTCGGCAACGTTCGCCCGGTCGTCGCCGATCGACGCTCGATTTCTCGTGAGGTAGCCTCGCTCGTCGCGGAGCTCCGAACCGACTACTTCGCCCTTCCCCCCTTCGCCCCGGCCGGCAGGCCCTGCTTGCTCTTCAGCACCCCCGCGAAGAGATCGCCCATCTTCTCGGCGCGGTCGAGCACCGTGCGAATCGTGAATCGCGCGGGGTCGAGGCTCACTGTGACTTCGCTCCACGTGACCGGCGTCGACACCACCGCTCCGTCGCGGGCGCGAATCGTGTACGGCGACACGATCGTTCGTCCTTCGCCGTTCTGGCCGTAGTCGACGTAAAGCTTTCCTCCCCGGCGATCCTTCATGCGTTCGACCGTGGCGATCGCCGGGAGCACCTTGGCGACCGCGCGCGCCACCTGTTCGGCGAAGCCCGTCGCCTCGTCGTGGGTCGGCCCGGCGGCGATCGGCACGAGAACGTGCAGGCCGCGCTTGCCGCTGGTCTTGACGAAGCTCTGGAGCTCGAGGGCTTCGAGCAGAGTCCGGACGGCGCCCGCCACTTCGATGAGGTGCTCCCAGGGCCCGTCGCCTGGATCCAGATCGAGGACGACGTAGTCGGGGCGCGCGAGCGCGGCGTCGATCGCGGCGCGCGCATCGGCGGAGGGCGGGACGTGGCAGCACCACTGGTGCATCGTGAGCGCCGCGAGGTTCGCGAGCCACTGGAGCGTCTCGAGGTTGTCGCAAACGATGCGCTTCTTGTTCTCGTGGCGCGGCCCGACGTCGACGAGACGGACGAAACGGGGCGTCTTGTCGGGAGCGTTCTGCTGATACCACTCCTGGCCGTCGATTCCGTCTGGGTATCGCTGCAACGTGAGCGGGCGACCGGCCAGGTGCGGCAGGATCAGCGGCGCGATGGCTGTGTAGTAGTCCCAGACGTCGCGCTTGGTGTGGCCGTCGCGCGGGAAGAGCACTTTGCTCGGGTTGGCGAGCTTGGGCGATTCGACGCGCGCCGGAGCCTGAGGAGCGGCAGCGGGCGGCTCGCGGTCCACTTGCGGGTCCTCGCGCACGCACTCGAGCGGCGTCTTGTCTTCGCGCAGACCCAAGAAGCGAGGCGCACGCATCGAACCGTCGCGCGTCCACTCCGTGAACGCGCACTCGCACGCGAGCCGCGGTCGCACCCAGCGGGCCTGCTTGGTCTGGGGGGCTCCTTCGACCTCGGGGCGATCCACCGCGTCGGGCAGGAGACGTTCGGCGAGGGCGCGGCGCATGCGCGTGTCGAAGCCGGTTCCGACCCGTCCTGCGAAGACGAGCTTTCCGCCGTCGGCGACCGCGAGCAGCAGCGCCCCGACGTCGTGAGTCGTGCCGGCCATCGGGATCCAGCCGGCGATGGCGCAGTCCTGCCTTCGATCGAATCTCAACTTTTGCCACTGCCCCGACCGCCCAGCCACGTAGGACGACCCTTTCTTCTTGGCGACGATGCCCTCGAGCCCGGCGCTCTTGGCGGCGCGAAGGAGCTCCACGATGTCGCCGTCCACCGATCGCGAGTACGACAGCGGCGGCCCGCGACCCTCGAGCAACTTCTCCAGAAGCTCGCGGCGAGACTCGATCGGCTCTCGCCGCAGGTCGCGCCCGTCGAGCCACAGGAGGTCGAAGACCGCGTATCCGATGCGAGCGTCTTGTTTGCTGCCGCTCAGCCACTCCTGGAGCGCGCCGAACGACGGCCGGCCCGACTCGTCGACGACGCACGCCTCCCCGTCCACTACGCACTCGCGTGCGGCGAGCTTCGCGACCGCGTCCGCGATCGGACGGAAACGGTCGGTCCAGTCGTTCTGGTGGCGCGTGTAGAGCCGAACCTCGGCGCCGGCCTTGCAGGCGAACAGGCGATAACCGTCGTATTTCACCTCGAAGAGCCACGTCGAGGGGTCGGCGATCGCCTTCACGGGGATGGCGAGCGCCGGCTCCCCGACTGCGTCGAGCAGGCCGCGCGCGCTCTTGCCTTGCTCCGAAGCGCCGACGCGCTGAGGCCCGCGCGTGGCGACGCGCCCGCTGACGACCGACTCCGGCCGCTCGGCGACGACGTCGTAGGAAGGGTTGGCGTGCGCGTCTTTGGCCTTGAAGAAGAGCCACTGCGCCTTTCCACTGCCGCCCGCGCCGTCGTCTCCGCCGCGCCGACCCGTGCGAACGATGTGCCAGTCACCGATCAGCTTTTCGCCGAAGAGTCGGACGTGGAGGTGGCCCTTCTCGAGCATCGCGTGCTGCTGGCCGCTCGGGACCGTGTCGTACGTGCCGCGGTCCCAGATGAGCACGTCGCCGGCGCCGTACTCCTTGTCGGGGATGCGCCCTTCGAACTCGTTGTAGGCCATCGGGTGGTCCTCGGTCTGAACCGCCAAACGGCGCGCGGTCGGGTCGTAGCTCGGGCCCTTCGGCACCGCCCAGCTCACCATCGCCCCGTCGACTTCGAGCCGGAGGTCGTAGTGCAGGCGCCGCGCGTCGTGTTTCTGCACGACGAACACGGGGCGGACCTCGGGCACCGCCGCGGCACCGGGCACGGGCGCCGTTTTCTTTTCCCGACGCGCCTCGGCCTGCAACGATTCGTCGGGAGGCGGCTCCGGCGTCACGCCGAAGCGGCGCTTCGCACGATACGTCTCCAGTCGATCGCTGCCCTTCCGTGCAGTGCCCGGCTTGCGCGTGTCTTTTTTCGTCGTAGGAGCCTTTCTAATGCGAGCTTTCTGGTCCGGTGAAATCGCCTTCGGCCTCGTGACCATCCCGGCGAAACTGTACACGGCGACGAAAGACCTGACGCCGCAGTTTCACCAGCTTCACAAGGAGTGTGGAACGCGCGTGACGATGGTGCGTCGCTGCCCCAAGTGCAACCGGGATCTCGCGTGGGAAGAGATCGGCAAGGGCTACGAGGTGAGCAAGGGCGAGTACGCTCTCTTCAGCAAAGAAGAGCTGTCGAAGCTCGACGGCGAGGAGTCGGCGGGAACGATAGAAATCGTCGAGTTCGTCGACCCGCTCGAAGTGGACCTCGCGTACGTCGAGAAGAGCTATTGGATAGGTCCGGGGAGCAAGAACGTGCGCGGCTACGACCTTCTGCGGTCTGTGCTCGCGGAAACGAAGAAAGTCGCGCTGGCGAAGGTCCGACTTCGGACGCGGACCCGGCTCGCGCTCGTGCGGCCGCGAGGGCGCCTCTTTTCGCTCGACATGATGCGCTTCGCCGAGGAGCTCGTCCCGGGCGACGAGCTGGCCCCGGCGGAGCAAAAGGAGCCGAGTCCGCGCGAGAGGGAGCTCGCGCAGCATCTCGTCGACGAGCTCTCGGGTCCTTTCGACCCGGCCCGGCACCCCGACGAGTACCGCAGCGCCGTCCTCGCGGCGGTCGACGAGAAAGTGGAGGCGGGCCAGATAGCCCGCGACGGCACGACGGAAGGCGAGGCTCCGGCGGCGATGAGCCAGGGCGCCGGCGCTCAGGTCATCGACCTCGCCGAGCTTCTTTCCCGTTCGATCAAGGCCGCGGGCAAGCCCGGTCCGGCGAAGACCAAAGATACCCCTCAAGAAGAAAAGCAGGAGAAGGCAAAGGGAGCCGCGCGAAGAAAGCGCGCCGCCGGCTGACCGACCCCGCTGAAACCCGATCCGAGCCAGAATAAAGACGCACCGACCTATAGGGAAATGTCCATAGGCGGCTCACAGAGCTGACAGCCAACGCAGCCAAGGGAAACAGGCCGAGCGCCTCTTGACTCCCAAGGTGCAGGGGCGACTATGGAAGATCATGTGGAAGTCGTCAGGACTTCTTTTGAATCGAGGCTGGGCGTGTGTGCGGCCAGGGCGGCGGCGGCCGGTCCGATGAGCCGGCCCCTTCGCGTGCTGCTCGTCGAGGACCGCGAAAGCGACGCGGCGTTGCTGATTCGCGAGGTGCAGCGTGGCGGCTACGACCCTACGTTCTGGCGAGTCCACACG
>JBAULD010000802.1:0-2917 GCA_049578005.1 Polyangiaceae bacterium | reverse complement strand
GTCTATGCGCGCGCCGACGACGTCGACCGGGCCGACACCGCACGGGTGGCGGCTGGCCGCCTTCGGGAGCTCGCGCGCCAGGGCCTGGTCACCGCCCAAGACCCCGGGCAGTGGCGCGTGCCGCCCGACTTGCTTGAGCAGCTCGAGCAGCGACACCGGGACGCGCCTCGCTACCGGCTGTCGATGCAGCCGGCGGCCATGACCTTGGACGCCCAGGTCCGCCACCCCGGGCCCGTCTGGCTCGACACCGTGGACGCGCCCGCCCTCGCGAGGAGCGGTTTCGGAGCCGAGGTCCAGCAGGCCCTCGAGCGGCGTCGAGACGCGCTCCGCGAGCTCGGCATCGCGCCGGTCGACGCGCACCGAGACGCCAAGCTCCAGGAGCTCGAGAGGCGGGCGGTGGGAAGGGAGATAGAGAAGCGGGTCGGCGAGACGTTCCTCGAGAAGGTCCCCGACGGCTTTCGCGGTCGGGTCCAAGCCCTGCCCGAGAGCACCCCCTACCTCGCCGTCACCGACGGCCATCGCTTCGTCTTGGTCGCCGCCACCCCCGAGGGGCGCTCGCGGGCCAGGCAGTCCGTCGAAGTGGGGCGCGACGCCCACGGGCGGATGGTGCTCCGCGAAGACCCGGCCCTTGCCGCGGAGCGCCAGGAGCGCGCTCGCCAGCTCGCCGGCGAGACATTGGCGCGTGAGACCCGGCAGACTTTCCTACCGACCGTCCCGAACGGCTTTCGCGGCTGGGTGCAGCCCGGACCCGAGGGCGCGCCCCACTTGGCCATCTCGGACGGCAGGCGGTTCATCCTCGTGCCGGCCACCCCGGAGGCGCGGGCGCTCTCCGGCAAGACCGTCGAGGTGTCTCGAGATGCCCAGGTGCGTCTCGTCGGACTGCATCGGCGCGACAGCGATCTCGACCGCGGACGATGACCGCCCGCTCCTTTCCCGTTCCATCCCCGACCCGTTCCTTCGAAGAAGTCTCCCCGCCATTACCCCACACGACCGAGGTCCAACGATGAAGGTGACCATCCCATGACCAAAGCGATACCCAAAGATCGAGGCGAGCGCGTCTACCCGAGGATCAGCCACGCGATCCGAAAGCGCATGAACGAGTACTGCGCCTGCAAGGGCGTCACCCAGCGAGGCTTCATCGAGGATTCGATCCTCCAGCGCCTCGACGGCACAAGCGACAGCGCCAAGGTTCTCGGGCAACTCGAACGCATCGCCCTGGCGCTCGACGCGCAGCAGCAGAAACAAGACCTCCAGCACCGGGAGCTCGAGATGCTCTCGGCCGCGTTCGGGAGATACCTGCGCCTCTGGTTTCTCGTGCATCTACCGCCCGAAGGCGAAGAGAGACAGCAAGCCGGCGCAGAGATGTTCCGGGACTTCGCGGCGCGGCTCGCGGAAGAGTTCGCGCGCGGTCATCGCTTTGTCGACGACCTACCCTAAGGTCGCGATAAGCGGACTGCGCGCTGAGCCCGGTCCGTCGATGAGTCGAACTCCGATACAGCTGTTTTGGTGGAACCCGGACCATCGGCGTCAGGCTCCATCGGAGTGACATCCGCCATGCTCCTCGCGTTCTCTATACGCTGTTGGTGAGCGACTTACCGTTTTCCGGGTGCGCAATGCTTCGACGCATGGTATCGATTTTCCGCGGAGGGTTTCGGCGGAGGGCGAATGCGAGTCCCTGCTTTTCTCTGGGTCTGGGCATCAGCTGCGAGTGCGTGCGGCGGCCTGGCGAGCGGCGAAGCGCAGGGCGGAGGTCCGGCCAGCGACGGCGGTGCCGCCGCAATGGATTCAGCGAGTGCTGCGAACGACGGCGCCTCGGAGGTGACCGCCGGCGAAGGAGGATCAGCCAACGCTCGAGCCGTCACGCAGGTGGTGGCCGGCGGCATTCATACCTGCGCGCTTCTAAACGACGGTACGGCGAAGTGTTGGGGCTATAACGCAGCAGGGCAGCTCGGAGTCGACAACAGCATACTCAATTCGACGAAGCCGGTGGTCGTCCAAGGATTGGTCCAAGTCAAGAAGGTCGCCCCAGGAGACTGGTTCACATGTGCGGTTCTCGATGCCGGCTCGGCTCGATGCTGGGGGCAGAACGACGTGGGTCAGCTCGGCAACGGCGCGACGACGAGCACCTCAATGCCTGTCGCCGTCGGCAGCCTTTCGAACGTGGTTGAGATCACAGCGGGCAGCGGGCACGCATGCGCCGTTCTGATGGACGGAACCGTTCAGTGCTGGGGATCGGGCCCCGGTATGCTCGCCGCCGACGGAGCAGCCCCGGCAGACCAGCCGCCAGTCGCCGTAGAGGGTCTTTCCAACGTCGTCGAGATTGCCGCCGGGCCAGGGTTTACGTGCGCGCGTCTCAGCGACGGCACGGTCCGGTGCTGGGGTGGGAACGAGTCCGGGCAGCTCGGGGATGGCACGACGAGCGACCGCTCCGTGCCCGTGGTCGTGCAGGGCCTGTCCGACGCTGTGGAGATCGCGGCGGGAGACAGCGACGCCTGTGCCCTCCTCAACGATGGCACCGTGAAGTGCTGGGGAAGCAATACGTGCGGGCTTCTCGGAGACGGCACGACTACGCAGCAATCGACCCCCGGCACGGTGCAAGGCATTTCGGGCGTTGTGGGCATTTCGTCCGGGTGGCAAAATTGCGCTATTCTAGCTGATGGGACCGCTGCCTGCTGGGGATGCGGCAATGGCCTTACGACGGACAGCGGAGCCCCCGTGGCCGTGACGGGTCTATCGAATGCCAAGGCGATTACCGTGGGTGGCGGTCATGCATGCGCGCTTCTCCAGGATGGCAACGTGGAGTGTTGGGGAAGCAACGGCTACGGCGAGCTCGGGAATGGAACGACAGCAGACAGTTCCTTTCCGGTTACGGTACAGGGCCTGCTTTGAACGGGAGCCATCGGATCCAGCAAAGACG
>JBAULD010000801.1:0-1942 GCA_049578005.1 Polyangiaceae bacterium | reverse complement strand
GCGTAATGCGGGCGTCCTGGCGAAGCTCGGAGCCCTATATGCGCCAGCACCCCCTGAGGATCCGGCGTACCGGTAAGGTGCCCGCATCGCCCCGCGACGGTGAGCTTCCCGCGGCGTACAATGCTGCGACACCATGCGCGAAAAAACACGGCACCACGTCGCCCTCGCTCTCTCCGTCAACTACGTGCAGATCCCAGTCGTGCCGCTTCTGGACGCCCTTGCGGAGCCGGCCGGCGTGCACCGCAAGGAGGAGCACGACGACGAAGGCGAGCGCGACGACTTCCCGACCGAATCGGCGCAACCGCCGCAAGCGGTGTCCGCGCCCACGGGGGTCTCCGCGCCCCTTGCCGCGTTTCTAGCAGGGGAGGATCCGCCCCAGCGCGCCCGGGTGAACCCCCGAGCCATCGATCCGGAGTGGGCGCTAGCGCCGATGGCCAGTAAGGTCTGACCCGCAGACGAATACGACGACCATGTCAGCGGGGCGCCCTGAGCCGGTGTCCGTCCGAACGCCGCTAGGGGGCGGGCCAAGGGGGGATCGCGCTCAAGTAGTTGCGTAGATCGTCCGGCTTGTCGAACGCCTTGAAGCGGTGCCCCATGTCCTTGCAGCTTGCGCAGACCGGGGCGCCTCCGGTGATGCTGCGGTGCGCCGTTTTGGCGCAGTTAGGGCACCCCTCGAAAAGGGTGAAGGCGCGCTTCGGATCGATGACGACGTTTTGGGCCATGCTCGAAGCTACGGCGCCCCGACCGCGGCGACAACCCCGGCAGCGCATCCGCGGCCGCGAGGCACGCAAGGGCCATGGCCTCATCGGCGATCCGCATCGGGACGCACTGAACGGCGTCCGCCTGGGGCAGCGCGGGGCTTCGCGCATGCGACCCCCCCCTTACCGAAGCAAACCGTCTTTCGTTTCAGACCAAAGCCGCTGGACAGCGCCCTTCCCCGCGAACGTCGGGGGCGCGTCGTCCCATCCGAGATGAACATGCGCGATGCCGCCGGCTTTGCTGCGGAGGCGATGCATCCGCGCTCGGTAGATCATCCCACGCGGGTCAGCCGGCGGAGCCATGAGAAAGTCGAGGTCGGAGCCGTACAAACACATCGCGATCCCGACGACCGCGGGTCTCCCCGAACCGAGTAGCGGCCGTCCGCGCCGGGTGACGTCGATTTGCGTCCCGACAATGATCGCGATTTGCATGCCGCGATCAAAGCGCCCGCGCCGAACTTCGGGCAAGTACAACCCTGCGCCCTTTGGAAAGCTTCGACCGTGAAATAAGACCTCGACCCATGCGCGCGGGATTGTCCACTTCGGCGAAGGGCTCCGGCGTGAAATTGGGCCGCCATGTGACGACGCGCATAGTACCTTCAGCATCCACCTTTCGACGTCGTAGCCGTTGAACAGGATGTGTGAATCATCCGGCGAGTTTTGAATGTGTGCTCGCTCCCGCTGTTCTTTGCACGCCGCAACGAATCGGCGCCCCAATTGATCGAGGTCGGTGAGCGCACTGTTGTGCCTCTTGCAGAGAACCTTCCTGCCGGCGGAGGAACGGGGCACCGTGACGGTCTCGGTGGCACTGAGCTGTCGCACGATCGGCTCGTTGCCCATGTCGCGAGAGATCGCCTGAGAAATCGGGTGCTCCCTGGTAAGAGGCGGTCCGCAGTCGCCGGTGTGGTCGGCATAGCAGCCGCGAACGCGCCTCCCGCTTGTGGCGCCGGGGGGTCGAGTGCGAACAGATGGCGGGACAAATGCGCGACCCTTGCACGCGCATGTCCTGACGTTCAGGCCGCTCCGGCATGGGCACTGGTCGTCGTCTACGAACGGGGCGAGGGCCACGCCCCCAATCTAGCAAGGCTCGCCCCGCCAGCGCGCCCGTTCCGTCGGCGCCGAGCGATGCCCATTGCCCCATCGGCGAGCCCGCAGGTATTGTTACCTGAAAGACGGGCCCGACA
>JBAULD010000800.1:0-7513 GCA_049578005.1 Polyangiaceae bacterium | reverse complement strand
TCCGTCCGCCCGGGTTACGCTGCTCCAGGCGAGCGCTGCGAGCGCAACGCCGATCCCCCCCGGGATCACCTTGGGTACTTTCATGATCAAAACCTCCCCGAGCGATTCGCCAATTCGAACGCTCTTGTCCCAAGGCTGAGTGCAACGGCAGTGCCGCTCCGTCCGAGGATTTTCTCCTCTTGTTCCGTGCGCGGGATGCGGCGCTCGTCGGGCGCGGCTTGAGACGCGTGCGTGATCGTGTGGCGGGGCTTTGCAGGAGTCCGCCGAAGCCCGGGCCGCCGAGCTCCGCGTCATTTCCTCCTCAGGGCAAGAGCCGGATCTCGACGTCGACTCGCCGACCGGGCCCGCCCGCAGGAGGGAGCGCGAAGAACGCAGAGCCGACGTCGCCAGAAAAGCTTCCCGCGCTCAGCGCGAATACGTCGCCGTGCAGTCCGTCATGAACGTCGTCGCGCGATACGCGAGCCGTCATCCGCAGCCTCGTGACCGCTCCGCGCGCCGTGAAGTCGCGTGTACCGAGCAGGACGAGCGTGCGCTCGATGCTCCCCCTGAGGGCGCTGGAAGGGGACCCGTCGATGCCGCTTCTCGCGAGGCGCCCGTCTTTGTCGAGCACCAGGGTGACGTCGGCGCGGCCCGCGCTGCCGAACGGGACCGAAGACCAGATGCGGTCGGCGCTCGCGGCTTGCGGAAACGCGCGAGTGAACGTGGTAGCGAGATCCGTCGCAAAGCGGACGCCGACCGCCCCGAAGAGCGCGGGGGGAACGGCGGCGTTTGGCGTCGCCGAGGCGGCGGTGCGGAGCCGGGCGGAGCGCCGGCGGGTCGTCACTCCGGCAGGGCTCGGCGTCGCAACGTTCGGCGGTTCGTCGTCGGGTGAAGCGATGGCCGGGGGATCGACGTCGAGCGTTTCGCCGGCAATCGACGCGGAGCGCTCGTCGAACGCCGGGCGCGTGGTCGTGTCACCACGCCCAATCGCAGTGAAGGCAGCCGCGTGCAGCGCGAGGCTGACGGCGGCGAAGCCCAGAAACGGTGGAGCGCGCGGGCGACCCATTTTCTCTGTTCCGGAGGGTCTCAGAACAAGTTTAGCTGCCCGCGCGGCCGACGAAAGGTGTCCTCGGGACGGTCGCGCGCGAATTCGGCCGTCTCCAGGCCGAGCGCCTTCGCCGCCTGCTGGAACAGCGATTGAATGGCGTCCGCGTATGCACCCTCTCCGCGGCCTCGAACGCCGAAGCGTGCATCGTACATCTTGCCGCCGCGCGTCTCGCGGATGCGGGCGAGCACGCGTTCCGCGCGGAGCGGCAGGGAAGCCCGAAGCCGCTGTTCGAACACCTCTTTCACTGGGCCCGGAAGCCTGAGGAGAACGCTCCCGGCGTAGGTCGCGCCGGCGTCGCGGGCGGCGCGCAGCACATCTGCCATGTCCTCGTCGTTCAGTCCGGGGATGATGGGCGCCACCATCACCCCGACGCGAAGTCCGGCGCGTGCCAGCCTCTCGATCGTCCGCACGCGGCGCGCGGGCGTCGTCACGAACGGTTCGATCGCGCGCGCCTTGGTCTCGTCCCAGAATGGGATGCTGACGCTCACTCCGACCCGCGCGACGCGCGAGAGCTCCTGCAGCACGTCGATGTCTCGTTCCACGAGCGGCGCCTTGGTGATGATGGCCGCCGGGTTCCTGTACTCGGCGCACACTTCGAGGCATGCCCGGGTCAGCTTGTAGGTGGTCTCGAGCGGCTGGTAGCAGTCGGTCACGCCGCTGAAGGCCACGAGTTCTCCCTTCCAGGCCGGCGCATCGAAGGCGTCGCGCAAGAGGGTGGCCGCGTGGGTCTTGACGACGATCTTGCGCTCGAAGTCCGTTCCGGCGCCGAAGCTCAGATACTCGTGGGAAGGCCGCGCGTAGCAATACGCGCAGGCGTGAAAGCACCCGCGGTAGGGGTTTACGCTCCAGGAGAACCCGACGTCCGGGCTGTCGTTGTGCGCGAGGATTCCGCGTGTGTGGTCTTCGTAGACTTCGAGCGAGGCGGGCGGCGCCTCGCCTTCGAGATACTCCACGTCGCTCGTCGCCCACGGGTTCGGCGGATTGGCGACGGGGCGAAGCGGAGAACCCAAGCCCGTGCAGCTTGGAGCTGAACGTACGTTCCAGTCAAGCGCGGCCCGGCGGCTACTCGACGACCGACTCCTTCAGCAGTTTTTCCGCTTGAGCCTTGCGCCAAAGGACGAGCTTCTGCAGCAGCTCGGGGCGTTTGCCCGCCAGAATCGAGACCGCGAAGAGCGCGGCGTTCGCAGCGCCCGCCTTGCCCACGGCAAACGTCGCGACCGGGATGCCCTTCGGCATCTGAACGATCGCCAGGAGGGCATCGAGGCCGAGCAGATGCCCCGACGGGATGGGGACTCCCAAGACGGGTAGAACCGTGTTCGCCGCGACGACTCCGGGCAGGTGGGCAGCTCCGCCCGCTCCCGCGACGAAGAGCGGTGACGTCATGGCGCGGAAGGTAACGCTCCTTCGGCCACGTGCCGATCGCCTTCGTCGACGGTTCCGTAGCGGAATACGAGCTTGTCTTCGCCGCCTTCGGTCGCCACGTCGACAACGACGTGCCCGCCGTTCTCCAGCTTGCCGAAGAGCAGCTCCTCGGAAATCGGTCGTTTGATCTGGTCTTCGATGACTCGCGCGAGCGGGCGGGCGCCGTTGTCGGGGTCGTACCCCTTCTTCGCGAGGTATTCGGTGGCCGCGTCGGTGACTTCGATCTTCGCGCCGCGAGCCGCGAGCTGCTCGCCGAGCTCGCGAATGAACTTGCCCACGATGCTGCGCATCACCCTCGGATCGAGCGGACGGAACGCGATGCGTGCGTCGAGTCGGTTTCGGAACTCCGGACTGAAGAGTTGCTTGTAGTCCCGATCGGCGTCGGGCTTGTCGCGGTCTTCGCCCGCGGCGCCGCCGAAGCCCACCGCCCGGCGCTGCATGTCGCGCACGCCGATGTTGCTCGTCATCAGGAGAACGACGTGCCGGAAATCGGTCGGCTTGCCGTTGTGGTCGGTCAGCTTCCCGTGGTCCATCACCTGAAGCAAGATGTTGAAGATCTGGGGATGAGCCTTCTCGATCTCGTCGAGAAGAAGAACCGCGTGAGGTGTCTTCGCGATCGAATCGGTAAGTAGGCCGCCCTGATCGAAGCCCACGTAGCCGGGCGGCGCGCCGATGAGGCGCGAGACCGTATGCGCCTCCATGTACTCGCTCATGTCGAAGCGGTGGAAGGCGATTCCCATCACCTTGGCGAGCTGACGCGCGACCTCGGTTTTTCCGACACCGGTCGGGCCGGTCAAGAGAAAGGAGCCGATCGGCTTCTCGGCCGCGCGTAGCCCCGCGCGGGAAAGACGGATGGCCGAGACCAGCTGCGCGATGGCCGCGTCTTGTCCGAAGACGACGGACTTCAGGTCCGACGCGAGGTCTCGCAAACGCTCCTTGTCGCTCGTCGACACCTCTCGAGGAGGAATCTGCGCCATGCGTGCGAGGACACGTTCGACGTCGCTCACTTCGACGACGGGGATACCGGGCGGAACATCCGCGACGGCGCCGGGCGAGGCCTTGTCGGCCACGCCGTCGACTTCTCCCGACGGCAGTCCGAGCTTGCGGGCGGCGCCCGTTTCGTCGATGAGGTCGATGGCCTTGTCCGGCATTTTTCGGTCGTGCAGATACTTTGCGCTGAGCTCCGCGGCCGCGCGGATCGCCTCGTCCCGATACCGCACCCCGTGGAAGTCTTCGTACTGCTTGCGCAGGCCCTCGAGGATCTTCACCGTGTCTTCCACGCTGGGCTCCCCGACTTCGACGCGCTGGAAGCGCCGAGCGAGAGCTCGGTCCTTCTCGAAGTGCTGGCGGAACTCCTGGAACGTCGTCGAGCCGATGCACCGCAACCTTCCGGACGCGAGGGCGGGCTTGAGCAGGTTCGAAGCATCCATGCTCCCGCCGGTGGTCGCCCCGGCTCCGACGATCGTGTGAATTTCGTCGATGAAGAGGATCGCGTGATCGACCTTTTGGAGCGCTCGGATGACGGCTTTGATCCGCTCTTCGAAATCGCCGCGGTAGCGGGTGCCGGCGAGGAGAGCGCCCATGTCCAGCGAGTACACGGTGGAGCTCGCGAGGGCCTTGGGCACCTCGTTTCGAACGATTTTCAGCGCCAGACCTTCGGCGATCGCCGTCTTTCCCACCCCCGCGTCGCCGACGAGGAGCGGGTTGTTCTTCTTCCGCCGCGCCAGAATCTGAACGATGCGAGCGACCTCGTTCTCGCGGCCGACCAGCGGATCGATGCGCAAGCTCTTGGCCTCTTCGTTCAAGTTGACCGTGTAGGCCTTCAGCGGGTCTTTGGATGGGCGGGGCGCCTCCGCCTCGCTTTCCGCTTCGCCCTCCTTGCCGGGTGCCGTCCCGCTGTCTTCGAGTCGCGAGACGCCGTGGGATACGTAGGAAACCACGTCGAGCCGGGTCACCCCCTGATCTTCCATGAGCTTCACTCCGTAGGAGTCCTGCTCTTGGAACATCGCGACGAGCACGTTCGCGCCGGTGACTTCGTCTTTGCCGCTGGATTTCACGTGGCTGGCTGCGCGGCGAATGGCGCGCTGAACGCCGAGCGACATGGCCGGCGTGCGAGCCTCGTCTTCCGAGAGCTGCTCGAGCTCATCGCTCAGATATTGCTCCAGTCGTTTCTTCAGACCACTGGGATCGCCGCCGGCGTGGCGGACCACGTTCGCGGTGGTCTGGTCGAGCAAGAGCGCATAGAGGAGATGCTCGATCGTCACGTACTCGTGGCGGCGCCGCGCGGCATCGCTTGCGGCCACCGACAGGGCGATTTCGACTTCCGGGCTGATTCTCATTGGTGCCTATTCACTCCGGCTCGGCCGTGACAAGGAGTGGATGCCCGTGCTCGCGGGCATCGCGCATGACTTCAGCGACCTTCGTCTCCGCGACGTCGCGAGGATAGACTCCTGCAATCGCTTTCCCCTTCTTGTGCACCGTAAGCATGATGTAAAGCGCCTCGGTCTCGTTCTTGTGGAAGAACCGCCGGAGGACGTCGACGACGTATTCCATCGTCGTGTAGTCGTCGTTGTGGAAGTAGACGTGATATCGCCTCGGGAGGGCGGTCTTCTTGCGTTCCTCGACCTCGACATCGTCTTCGTGACGAGGGTCGGTGGGGTCGGCCGGCATCCGACCAACATAACGCCAGTTTGAGCCGGCGCAGTAGTGCTAGAGTAAGTCTGCCGTATCATGCCGATACTACCGGCACCCAGTGTAGTCATCGCCGGGCGGTTTCGCCTCAATCGGCTGCTTGGCCGTGGGGGCATGGGCTCGGTATGGCACGCGACCCACCTCGGGCTCGACATCCCCTGCGCCGTCAAGTTCATCGAAGGCGAAGTGGCGCAGCTTCCGCAGATGCAGGCTCGTTTCGAGCGGGAGGCAAAGGCGGCCGCGCAGCTCCGCAGTCCGCACGTCGTACAGATTCTCGATCACGGGGTCTCCGAAGGGACGCCCTACATCGCGATGGAGCTCCTCGACGGCGAGGACCTCGGCAAGCGCCTCGCGCGTCTCGGCCGGCTGCCCGCGCATGAGCTTCTGCCGATCGTGGCGCAGGTCGGCCGCGCGCTCACCAAGGCGCACGCCCAGGGAATCGTTCACCGGGACCTCAAGCCGGACAACATCTTCCTCGTCCGCGACGACGACCGCGAGATCACCAAGGTGCTCGACTTTGGGATCGCGAAGGCCTCGGGCTCGGGAGCTCCAGGGGCGAACACGCAAACGGGAACGATGCTCGGAACGCCCTACTACATGAGTCCCGAGCAGGCTCAGGGGACCAAGACCGTCGATGCGAGGAGCGACCTCTGGTCGCTGGCGGTCATCGTATTCGAAGCCCTGACAGGGCAGCGGCCGTTCGAGAGCGAGGCGCTCGGCGATCTCCTGATGAAGATCATCGTCGGGCCCATTCCGCGCCCGTCTCAAATCTCCGGCGTCGGCGGCGATCTCCCGCCCGCCCTCGACGATTGGTGGGCGAAGGCTTCTCGGCGGGACCCGTCGCAACGCTTCCAGACGGCCAAGGAGCTCAGCGACGGGCTTGCCGTCGTGTTCGGGCGTTCCGGGAGCGAGGTCTACGCCGCCGCATCGCCTCCGATCGCCGCGTCGTCCGGCGGGGCACCGGCTTCCGTTCTCGGAGCGCCCTCGCCGCCGTTTGCGGGCACGCCCACCGGTACCTCGGTCGCGCAGACCGTGGGCGGCGCGCCGGGGGGCATGACGCGCCGGACACCTCTGGTCGTCGCGATCAGCGTCCTCGTGGTTCTGGGCGCGGGCATCGTGGGTGCAGCCTTCGTCACCAAGGACAGAAGCGTCGGATCGGGCCCGGCGGTGTCGGTGGCGAGCGCTGGCGGCGGCCCGCTTGCGGCGCCCTTCAAAGCTCCGGCGGCCGCCCCCGATCCCATCGAATCGGCGTCCACGATGGCCCCGGTATCCCCGCCTGCCCACGAGAACTCGCCCGCACCGTCGTCCAAGCCTCCGGCCGCTGCGCGACCCGCGCCCGCCAAACTCCTGCCGGTAGCGAAGGCGGTCGTGGCGACTCCCGCCGCGGTTCCGACGACGCCTCCGGCCCCCGCTCCGCGGGTTCCCGCAGCGCCCCCACCGAACGCGGAGAAGAAGACAATCGACCTCGGCATCTGACCCAAGCTTCGCTTGCGAACAGGGCGGCCGCCGGGAGTCTGGAATCCAATGGATCGATACGCACGCGCCGACGCTATGGTCCGTACGACGCTGTCGCTGGCCGGTGCGGCCATGCGCGCGTCCTACGTCGAGAGCGTCATCCGGACTTGGAACATCGAGGCCGTTGCGCGCGCTCTCAACGTCGTGTGCGAGCGGGCGGAGCAAGCGGAGGCGTCGTCGCGTGAGGCGCTCCTCGCGATCGTCGACGCATTGAACGCCCAGGGCATGGACGCCATCGTGCAACGCTTGCGCGAGGAAGTAGCGGGCGATTCGCTCCTCGCCCTCGAAAGGCTCGTGCGTTCGCCGGACGCCGCGGCGGCCGCTTCTCCCTCGCTCATTCCGCCGCGTGGCGACGCGCGCGATCCCGCGGCCACGTTGGGACGGCGTAAATTCCTCGCGCGACGTCCAGACCGCGAGACGATGCAGCGGTTGCTCGGCGATCCGCATCCGGACGTCATTCGCTCGGTCCTTCGCAATCCGCGCCTCACCGAGGACGACGTCGTGCGGCTTGCGGCGAGGCGTCCGGGGCGCGGACAAGTCCTGGCAGAAGTGGCGCGTTCGACGAAGTGGTCCCATCGACCCCGGGTGCGAGTCGCTCTGGTGGCAAACCCCTCTACGCCGACGGAGATCGCTGCGCGCATCGCCGGACTCCTGCTGCGCCCCGAGCTCGATCTGGTCGCGCGACTACCGGGAGTCCCCCGGAGCGTGCGCGCCGTTTGTCTCGAGCACTTGCAGCGCCGCCCTCCGGTAGAGATCACGGCCCAGCGCGCCGGCAAACTCCACTGAGAAGCCTGGTGC
>JBAULD010000799.1:0-2926 GCA_049578005.1 Polyangiaceae bacterium | reverse complement strand
ATACTGGGTAATGACGAAGCTTGCCCCGATGGCGCCGATGAGGAGCCGGAACAACAAGAACACGGGATAACTCGTCGAGAACGCGATGCCGAAGACGGGAACGGCGCCCGCGGTGAGGAGTGCAGTGTAAACGAGCCGCGGACCGAACTTGTCGCAGAGCGGCCCGATGACAAGCCTCGCCACAATCGTGATTCCCACCGCTGCGATGTTGATGTTTGCAATCTGGTCCTTGGTAAGTCCGAACTCACCCCGGATGACGGGCATGAGCGGCGCCACGGCAAACCACGCAAAGAAGCACGCGAAGAACGCGAGCCAGCTCATGTGGAACGCCCGCATGGGCGCGCTGGACACGCTAAAAAGCCTGATCCGCGTCGCTTTGGCGGCACCGGGGTCAATCATGTCTCGAGTGTCGCCCTCGCCCCGCACCGGAGCGTGAACGCGTAGTTTCGTCTTCATTGCGTGTCGCCTCCGCTCGCGCGTGGCGACCTCGAGCGGTGACCGGTCTTCGCTCGATACCCGCCCGAAACAGCGGCAGGCGCATCGTCCGAGGCGTGGGCATCGCCGTCAGCACCTCGGTCGCCGCGTCGCAGGCGAGGACGACCGATACGCACTGCCCGTACTGCGCGCTCCAATGCGGAATGAGCCTTGCGCAGGTCGGGACGACGCTGGAGGTGCGCTCCCGCGACTTTCCGACGAATCGGGGCGGGCTCTGTCGCAAGGGCTGGACGGCGGCAGAGCTGATCCATTCGGCCGACCGATTGACCCACCCGTGGATGCGCAGATCGCGTGAGGCGCCGCTCGAGCCGACCTCATGGCCGGCGGCTATCGACCGCATCGCATCGACCATCGTAGACCTGCAAGCCCGTCATGGCCCCGATGTCATCGGCGTCTTCGGCGGCGGCGGGTTGACCAATGAAAAGGCGTACTCGCTCGGCAAGTTCGCGCGCGTCGTTCTTGGCTCGAAGACCATCGATTATAATGGTCGTTTTTGCATGGCGTCGGCGGCCGTGGCTCTGCAGAAAGCGTTCGGCATCGACCGCGGACTACCCTTTCCCGTCACGGATATAGCGCACGCCGACGTCGTACTCCTGGTGGGCGCGAATCCCTCCGAGACGATGCCGCCGCTCATGCAGCACTTCGATGAGCAGCGCCGTCTCGGCGGCCGTCTCGTCGTCATCGATCCGCGACGAACGCCGACGGCAGAAAGGGCCGACGTGCATCTCCAAAACGCGCCCGGCACCGACGCCGGGCTGGCCAATGGTCTGCTCCACGTACTTGCCCGCGACGGCCTCCTCGACAATGAGTTCATCGACACGCGAACGTCCGGGTTCGAAGCGGTCGCGCACTCGATTCGATCGTACTGGCCCGACCGAGTCGAGAGAATGACGGGTGTTCCTGCCGCTCGGATCGTGGAGGCGGCCCACCTTCTGGGGAATGCGCCCAACCTGATAGTCCTGTCGGCGCGAGGTGGCGAGCAGCAGATTCACGGCGTCGACAACGTGCTCGCGTTCGTCAACGTGGTGCTCGCGCTCGGGCAGGTCGGCAAACCCTACTCCGGGTTCGGGTCGCTCACCGGTCAGGGCAACGGTCAAGGCGGCCGCGAACACGGGCAAAAATGCGACCAGCTTCCCGGTTATCGCCGCCTGAGCGACCCGGCCCACCGCGCCCACATCGCGGCGATTTGGGGTATCGACGCGGGAGACCTGCCGGGGCCGGGGCCTTCCGCCTGTGAACTCCTCGGTGCGATCGGCACGGGCGACGGCGTCCGCGCGCTTCTGGTGTTCGGATCGAACCTCGTGGTCTCGGCCCCCAATGCCTCCGCGCTCGAGGCGCGGCTCGGTTCATTGGACTTGCTCGTGGTCGCCGACCCATTTCTTTCGGAGACGGCCGCGCTGGCGGACGTCGTCCTGCCGGTGGCCCAGTGGGCCGAAGAGGAAGGGACGACGACCAACCTGGAGGGCCGCGTGCTCTATCGGAGACCGGCTCGCGCGCCGCCGGCGGGAGTCCTCACGGATCTCCAGGTATTGAAGCTCCTCGCCGACGCGCTCGGCCGTGGCGCGCACGTGCATGACTCGCCCGAGCACGTCTTCGACGAACTTCGTCGGTGCTCCGCCGGAGGGATCGCCGACTATGCAGGCGTCAGCTACGCGCGCCTACAGAACGGCGAGTCGCTCCAGTGGCCGTGCCCGGCCGAAGCCCATCCTGGAACTCCGCGCCTCTTCGAAAATGGCTTTCCGACGGCCGACGGACGGGCGCGCTTTCACGCCGTTCAGCACACGGGACCCGCGGAAGAGCCGGACGACGAGTATCCCTTCTACCTGACGACCGGACGCGTGCTCGCCCACTATCAATCGGGCACGCAGACCCGGCGCGTACGATCGCTGCTGGAGGCGGAGCCGGTCGCCTTCGTCGAGATGCATCCGCAGGTCGCCGCCACCTACCGGCTGTCCGACGGGGAACCGATATGGCTGCGCTCACGCAGGGGCCGGGCGCGGTTCGTCGTTCGGATGGTGGCCTCGATGCGGCTCGATACGCTCTTCGTCCCGTTTCATTGGTACGGACCGGGACGGGCCAACACGCTGACCGGGGACGCCATCGATCCTCAGTCGAAGATCCCGGAGTTCAAGATATCGGCAGTTTGCATCGACAGGACCCAATCCGGCTCACACCCGCGGGAGACACAATGAACCCCACGCCGCGCTTCATTCAAGGCACCTTCTCGTTCACCGGGCAGGGACTCTCGAACCCGCGCCCATTGCACGACAGCGCCCGTTTTACGGTGCCCGCCGATAGGCGCGCGCAGCTCATCTACATGCGGGGAGGCAACTCGAGCGATGCATTGATCTCCCTCGTGCTGACGCGGGACGGCAAGCCGATGCGCCATTTCCCGATCGGCGCGAGGTCCGGAATGCACGTTCCGCTCGCG
>JBAULD010000798.1:0-3762 GCA_049578005.1 Polyangiaceae bacterium | reverse complement strand
GTTCGAGAGTGACGGCGTCACCATGACAGTACTTTTATGGAGTAAAACGGCGCTTCGGCTCGAATCGTTACGTCGTTCCCTTCGATTTCGCAAGCGAGCCGCATGTCGGCTTCGGCTCGGATTCGTGCCAGGCCCAGGCCGGATCCTTCGCGCTGAAAACTCGTCGCGAGCAACTGATCGTATATCGTAACGGCGTCGCGCGAAGCTGCGAAGTCGAGGAACAAACGTTGCAGCGTCGCGATGCCCTCGGGGCTCGCCGAATTGCGCGTCTCGACCTGAACGTGCGTGTTCCCGTTTTCCGACCGCATCCCCACCCGCAAATGGCGGGGCCCCGCCTCCGCGTACTTGATCACGTTCTCCAGGAGCTCGTGAACCGTGAGCGTCAACCGGTACGTCTCGTCCCGATCCGATAGGAGCCCTCCGTAGAGCGAGTCCAGGTACTCGCGCGTCGTCGTCACGATCGACTTCGCAGGGCGAAAGTCGAGAACGAGCGACATGAGAGAAGTCATGGGCGACGCCGCGCCTCGCTTGCTTCGCTCAGGCTTCCACGAGGAGCGCCAGCGGATAGGTATAGTTGTGGAAGGCCGGTTTTCCCGAGAGGGGCGCGACCTCGCCCATGGCCTGGAGGCCCAACCACGGCGTGGTCGGCGCCACGACGCTTTGCAGCGCCAAGTTCTCCTTGAGGGTGGCCGCCTGGCCGAGGAAAGCCTGCGTCCGCGCCAGACACTCGAAGCCGAGCGCAGCCCAGGGGCGTCGGCCGCCGAGACGCGTGGCCAAAGCGTTTCCCATGTCGATCGTTCCGCGCGTCACCGCGGGCACCGTACGGTGGTGGAACATGATCCGCGTTCCCACGGGAATGGCTGCCTGCACGATCACGGCGCCGGTCGTCAGGTCGAGGCCGAACGCGGCGCGAATCACGTACTGGGGAGCCGTGCTGTCGAGCCCCTTCGGCTTCACGCCGACCGCCCAGGAGGCGGTGTAATCTTGGTGGGTGATCTGATCGTCTTCGGCGCCGGTGACTTCCTTCCAGATGTCGAGCGCGGGCCGGCCGTCGATCTCGAGCAGCTTGTTGCCCTCGGCCCGCGTCAGCGTCATTTCGATTCCCGTGGGCGAGGTTCCGTGACAAACGCCGACTTCGGCCGCGAACGGGCCGCCCAAGGCGAAGGCGATGGCGCCGTGTCCCAGCACCTCCCGGTTCCAATACTGGTACGTGCGCACCATCGGACCCCAGGGTTGGCTCGCACCGCCCCCGACGACGGGGCACGACACGCGGGCGGCGAAGCCCTCGAGCAACGTTTCGACGTCCGCTCGACAGAGCGGGTCGTAGAGTAGGAACGCGACCTTCGGAGCGGCCCCGAGCTTGTTCAGCAGTGCGTCGGCGAGCTCTTCGCCTTTCTTCTTCGTGTCGATCGCGATTTCGCGAGCCACGCTGCTCGCGGCCCGCAAATCGCTTCCGCCGAAGCCCATCACGCCGACGGAGTACGCGCCCTCGTCGACCACGCCCTGCGCGACGATTCCCTGCGCCGAGCACCCGAGCACCTGCACCGCCTCGCCGAGCGCGTCCTTCAGCGTGGCGAGAACGGTCCCCGCGTCGTGGTTGACGGTCGCATAGACCACCACAGTGTTGAGCGGCTCTTTGGAGAAATCTTCCCGGAGCTTCTTGGCCAGAGCGCCGGCAGCCTCGCGTGAATCGGAAACGGAAGACACGTGACTCGAAGCGAGCAATCCCATAGATACTCCTTCTCCGCGCGATGCGGCTCCCCACGACATTCCACGATCTAACGACGCACCGAGAAAAAGCCTTATACCGCTGAAGCGGTTTTTCCGAATTTTCGTAAGCCGTACCAGGTGGCGGGGCCGGCTCGGCGCGCCGCCCGGCGAAGGACACGGGGTTGACGGGCTGCTCCCCTCGGCCTACCCCGTTGCCCATGGTCGGTGAGAACGAGATACCCCACCAACAACCCCCTGAGCTTCACGGGCGCGCCATTGGACCCGACGATCCCTTACCGGGGGTCAAGAATATCGTGCTCGTGATGAGCGGCAAAGGGGGTGTCGGCAAGAGCTCGGTCGCGACGAACCTGGCGATGGCGCTCTCGCGTCTCGGCTATCGGCTGGGGCTGCTCGACGCGGACATCTACGGCCCATCGATACCGACGATGTTCGGCGTCAGCGGCCGGCCGGTGTCCCTGGACGGAAAGACGATCGAGCCGCTCGTGCGCTTCGGCGTGAAGCTGATGTCGATGGGGTTCTTGCTCGAAGATCCGAAGGCGGCAATCATCTGGCGCGGGCCGATGCTGCACGGGGCGCTGCAGCAGTTCATGAAAGACGTGAGCTGGGGCGCTCTCGATTTCCTGGTCATCGATCTGCCGCCGGGGACGGGTGACGTCGCGCTCACGCTTTCGCAACGGGTGAAGGCAACGGGGGCCGTGATGGTGACGACGCCCCAGGCCGTTTCGACGGACGACGTCTACAAGTCGGTGTCGATGTGCAAGAAAGTGAACATCCCGGTAATGGGGGTGGTCGAGAACATGAGCTGGTTCATCGACAGCGCAGGAGTGCGCCACGAGCTCTTCGGCAAGGGGGGCGGTGAAGCCGTGGCCGCGTTCGCGGAGGCGCCGTTGCTCGGGCAAGTCCCGCTGGATCCCGCGGTGCGCGAGTGGGGCGACAAGGGAACGCCGGTCGTCCAGGCCGTGCCGTCGGGCGAGGTCGCAAAGGCGTTCGTGGCGATCGCGGAGCGCGTCGTCGAGCTCTGCGAAGAAGCGAACGAGGGCGACTCGGGGCTGACGATCGATCGAAGCGGCGGGACTGGGGGAAAGAGGCGGCTGCCGGTCAGCGGGTAGCGGGGGACTGTCGATCGGCGGAGCGAGACCGGAGGAAGGAAGGGGCCCTCCTTCGCGAAGACACCCGAAAACGGGGCTCGATGGTCGACGAAAGAGCAGGAGCGGCCCGGGACTGAAACTCGCTTGCGATCGAGCGAGCTTCTCTTTTCAAGGAGTGAGCGTCGACGCCGCGGGGTTGAGCGTCGGGACCGCAGGATTGAGCTTCGAAAGCTGAGGAGTGAGCGTCGGGACCTCAGGAGTGAGCGTCGGGACCTCAGGAGTGAGCGTCGAAACCTCAGGATTGAGCGACGGGACCGCAGGATTGAGCTTCGAAACCTGAGGAGTGAGCGTCGGGACCTCAGGATTGAGTGTCGGGACCTCAGGATTGAGCGTCGGGATCGCGGGATTGAGCTTCGGGACCGCGGCAGTGAGCGTCGGGACCTCAGGATTGAGCGTCGGTATCGCCCGAGTGAGCGTCCTCATCGCACCAGTGGGCCTCGCGATCGCAGGAGTGAGCGTCGGTATCGCGCGAGGGAGCGTCGGGACCACTCCAATGAGCTTCAGGAACGCGCGAATGAGCTCCTGTCCCTCGGCAGCAAGCTCGATGACCGCAGGAGGGAGCTTCTATCCCGCAGGCGCGAGCTTCCGTCCCCCGAGAATGAGCTTCAGTATCGCGCGAATGAGCTCCTGTCCCTCGGGAGTGAGCTCCGGTGTCCGTCGAAGAACGCGGCGCCGGTCTTTGCGCTCACCCATTCCCGCGGAGCTCTCCGATCGACCTCGCCCCTTCGCGCTCGATCATTGCGGCGAGCCCGCGCGCGATCCGGCCGGGGGCGCCGGGCCCCTCGTACACAAAACCCGTATACGTCTGAACGAGGTCGGCTCCTGCGCGCACGAGCGCCATCGCGTGCTCGGCGCGTTCGACCCCTCCGACGCCCACCACGAC
>JBAULD010000797.1:0-2338 GCA_049578005.1 Polyangiaceae bacterium | reverse complement strand
CCTTCATCACTCCCGCGGAATCAGCCATCGCGGTTCGGATCTTTGCGAATCCCGCGATCGTCCGACCGACCGTCGTGCCTCCGTCGCGCGCGGCCGCCATCACCCGTTCGCCCACGATCCGCGCCCCTTCGCTTAGCTGCGCGATACGTCGGCTACTCGCTTCAAGCAGCGCCGCCCGCTCCGCGGTGGCAGCGACTGCGCCACTGATGGACTCGATGTTCTTCGATACGAGCTGGGCGCTCCTGGCCATTTCCTCACCGGAGGTGGCCGTGGCGTCGATGACCGCCGCGTTTTTCTCGGAGGTCGCGGCCACTTGCTCGACAGAAGCGGCCATCTCGGCGGTGCTGGTCGAAGCCGTCTCCGCGATGCCCTGGAGCTGCTTTGCGTGGTCGGCCACGCTCCGAATCGACCGGGCGAGTTCTTCGGTCGTCGCGGACGTTTCCTCGACGGAGCTCGCCATTTGCGTAGAGTCGTTGGAAACGCCGGCCACAGCCTTTCCAATGGATGCGACGGCCGCTGCAATCTCCGCGACTCTCTGGCTCAGTCCGGTGGAGTCGTTCGCAAGCCGGCCGATTCCCTTCGACATCTGGTCGATCGTGGCGGCGACCTCTTCGATGGTCTGCGAGTTGGCCAGTCCTCTCGCGATCATGTCGTCGGTGTTGGAAGCCGACCGGTTGGTGGTCGCGATCAGCTCTTCGCCTGCAGCCGCCAGGTCTTCCGCGTTCGAGCTGACCGCCTTTATCGAACGCGCGATCTCCTCGAGCGTCGTCACGGTTCCGTCCGACGATGGGACCAGGTCCGCCATGTCCTTCTTGATGGATGAGATCGAAGCCGCGATTTGCGTAAGCGAGGCCGCGCTCGCTTCGCTGCCGTGATGGACCGACCTGGCGGCTTCGCTAGCGGCCTGGTGCGACATGGTGAGCCCTTGGATGGAGGCGCTTGCGTCGTTCAGACCGTTCGCCACGGACTCGATCGTCGAGCGCTCCAACTCGGCCGCGGTCAGTAGCTCTTTGCCGCCGGTTGTCAGGGCGCGGGCGCGCGCCTGAATCGCCGCCGTGAGCGACTTGGTCTCGCGCGCGGCGTTCAGAGCCGACGCCACGCGCGATCTTGCTTCCTGCAACCTGCCAGGCCGTTCGTCAGTTGCCATGCACCGGCTCCTCTCCAATTACCTTCGCGAAATCGAGCAGAACGATGAGCCGCTTTCCGACGTGCGCGACGGCCTTCACGAACACCTCATCCCCCTCGGCCATCACGCGAGGCGGCGGGTGGAGCTGGTCGGCTTCCAACTTGATGACCTCTCGCGCGCTGTCGACCAGCAAACCGACCGTTCGATCTTTGGACTCGACGACGACGACGCGGCTGTCGAGCGTCTGCGCGACGATTGGCAGCCCGAATCTCGCGCGCAGATCGATCACGGGAACGACGCGGCCGCGGACGAGGATGACCCCAGCAACGTACGGAAGCGTGCCCGGGACCGCCGTTGCCCCCGAGTATGACTCCATCTGCAACACGTCCGCCGCCGCGAGCGCGTATTCGGCGTCCGCGACGTGGAAGACGACGTGAAGGGAGCTCAAGGGCGGCATCCTTGGTGGGCGGCGGCTTGGCCGGGCAGGGCCGGAAAGGACGGCGCGCTCCGAAGCGGGTGGCTCGGACGCAACACCTGTCCCCCGAGGGCGACGAGATCGAGAACGATGGTCGGTCGACCGTCGCCGAGATCGGTCGTCGCGGGGATGCCGCGCACGCGGACGAGGGGATCACGGAGCGGCCGGATGACCGCTTCTTGCTGACCGAGGACGCGCTCGAGAAGAACCCCGATGGCCTCGCCGGCCCTGCGCACGACGAGCGCGCGATTGTCCGTGGTGCTCGCTTCGGAAAGACCGAGCAGAGCCTTGAGCGGATAGAGCGGTACGGTCTCGCCCCGCCGCGCCAACATCCCCGCCGGCTGGACTGCGGTGGCCGCGCTCAACCCGTGGGCAGGAGTCACCTCGGACGGGTCGATTTCCATGATCTCCTCGACCGCGGTGACGGGAACGACGAATCGCTGCCTCGCGCATTCGACGACGAACGCGTCGACGATCGCGACGGTCAGCGGAATACGAACGGAAAAGGTGGTTCCCGTGCCACGCCGCGTTTGCAGCGAGAGCTCCCCTCCGAGCTCGTCTACGACGATCCGCTTCACGATATCCATCCCGAGCCCGCGACCGCTCGTCGTCGTGGCTTCGTCGCGCGTCGATAGCCCGGGACGACACAGGAGCTCGAGCAGCTCCACGTTGCCCGTCGGAACTGCCGTGCCTGCCTTGGCAGCAACTGCCTCGGCGTCGACCCCGCTCCCGTCGTC
>JBAULD010000796.1:0-16368 GCA_049578005.1 Polyangiaceae bacterium | reverse complement strand
TGCTGGAGCTGCTTGCGCGCGCGCTCCGAAGAACGCTTGCGCATTTGATCGAGCGCTTCCTCGACCCACTTTTCCTCCGAGTCAATCTTGCGCCGAGCCGCCTCGACGCGATTCGCTTCCTCTCCGCTCGGGTCCTGTATCCAGCCGCCCCTTTGCAGCATTTTCTTCGTCTCCTCAAGCGCCGCCAAAGCATTTCGTCCGCTCTGAACAGCGTCTTGCGTCGATGCGCGCTCGAGCGACCGCGCCATCTGCTCGGCGAGCTCGCGTGCCGCCGCGCCTTTGCTGGTCCATGAATCGCTTCCATTGCCAACGCTCGGGAGCACGCTCGCGGCCTGGCGGATCGCTTCGGCATGCCTTTTGGCATCTTGACGCAGCTGTTCGCGCTCCTCGTCGCTCGTCGCGCCCGCGAGCGCCTGCTCCGTCTTAGCAATCTCGCCCGCGTGATCCTGCGCGAGCTGATCCACGCTCTTAGCCGCCTCCTGAAACGCCTGGTCGACGTCGTCCGGCCCATTTTCGTCGTCACTCGGGGTGTTCCGTGCGCCGCCGGACTCACCCCCTGCATGCCCGACGCTACCCCCTCGCGCCCCGAAGGAAGGATCCGGCTCTCGCAACCGCGCTGCCAAGTCGCGAGCTGCCAGCTCTGCATGAACGGAGTCAGCACCGTCGCGTGCACGCTTCACGCGAAGTAAGTCCGCGTCCACAATCTCTCCCAGATCACGTCCCAGTGCCCCGAGCCGTTTCATGGATTGAGCACCTCCCGAGAGAACCGCCATCGCGGCGTCCATCAGCTGCCGCCCACGTCGCGCCGGATCAGACGACGCGCCGTCTGAACGCTGGCCCTGAGACGCACCGATAGCCAAATCGTCGGCCGTGTCGGCCAGCTGAAGCGCCGAGTCACGCGAATCGCGTACACCCATTCCTCGGATCACGGCGTCCACGACGAGCGCGAAGCGTTCGGTCGCCGTGACTACCTCTGCGTGGGCCGCGGCCGACGGCTGCTTTCTTTCCGCGTCGACGGCCTTGCGGAGCGTGCGTTGCTGCGCAAGAACGGTTGCTCGCGAGCGGAGAGGCACGCGAACGCCCGCATACGCTTGGGTCAGCGTCTGTCCAAGGAGCGCCTCGGCTTCATCGGTGCGGCTCGTCTCGTCGGAAAGAAAGGCCTTCCGCTCCACCGCTCCGGTTGGAGGCAAGTTCGACAGCCGCCATGCCAGCGCGTCGACAAGCTCGTCGCGCACTCTGCGCATCGCATCCAGTCGCAGCGCCTCGGGCTCACCGACGTTGGGCGGCACGAGAATGATGGCTGGGCTCGCCCCCCACTTGGGCCCCAACAGTGGGTCGTTGTCCTTCGCCTCAACCGTAACTTCAATCGGTACGTGGCTCTTCTTGATGAAAGAATCGCGGAGCTTGAGGAGGTATCCGCCCTTGTCGCTCCTGGTCTCGGTGTCTAGGTGTGAAAGAACGCGTCGGTCCTCGCGGATTCCAGATCGCAGAACCAATTGTACTTCTCGAAGTCCGTGGTCGTCCGTGGCCTCGTATTTGATTGGGATATCGGTGTCGCCCTGGGCCATCAGGAGCACTTGCCGCGGAGCCCCCTCCAGCCGGACGATCGGCGGATTGTCCGGGATGGACTCGACCACGAGCGCCTCGGGACCCGAGATGCTGACCTCCCCAAACCGCGCGACCACGCGCAAGTTCGTGCTGAGAGTGACTTGCCACCGTGCGACCACGGCTCCGGCGCCATCTTCGATGAACGGCACTTCCGTGGTTCCGTCACTCAAGAAGAGTCGTCGGCCGGCATGAAGCGGAACCCCACGCACCGTCACTTGGGTTCCGTACGGCAGCCCGAGTGAGACCAGGGCGAGTCCATGTCGGTCGGCTTCGTGAAGATAGTCCGGAAGGCGAGCTCCGACGTCGAGGTCATCGAGCCAACGCATGCTGACCGGTGCTACCCCTCCGCGCGCAGCAAGCACGTCCGCACCTTCCAGGATTGACCAAGCGCGCGAGACGCCGATTGCAAGAAAGCACGCCAACCCGATGAGCGTGAGCGCGGCAACACGCGAAGCAGTCCGGCCGGCCAGGTCGACGATCTGCGCCGATGGCAGCTGCGCTATCGCACGTGCGACGTGGAGCTCGGCGAGCGCGGAGGAGGTCCCGTCGGTGCGCAACCATCCCTCCGGTCCCACGAGCGACAGCGCACGTATCGCGCGGTCCGCCCCCGCCGGATCGACCCGGTGGGCAAGCCGGCGCACGATACCGATCGGTTGCCGCAAGCGCCGTTCCTGGAACATCGGCCAGGAGACCGCCAGGGCCGCGCTGCAGACCATCGCGATCGCTGCGCCGAGTCGAGCTCCCGGTGTTCCATGCCGAGCAACCAAGACGGCAAGGACCCAGGACAGGGCGAATCCGGCCACGGCGAGGCGCCGGCACGACGCACGGGTCGCTGCGCGCCAAGCATCGGCAAGCTCGAAGAGCGGCTTCATTGGCTGCGAAGACACGGTCGGAGCGTAGCTTAGCGTGGAGGCAGCGAAACCCACCGTGGTAGTGTCCCTCCGAATGTCGCGGTGGATGTTTCTCGTCGTCCTTCTGGCAGCCAACGCGTGCGGCGGCAAACGCGCGAACTCTGCCGGAGAAACGAAGTTCGATCTGGACGCCGATCCGCTCGCGCTTTTGCCGGCCGCCCCAGCGGTCCTTGCGAAGGCGGAGGCGCGCGCCATATTCGACAGCGGTGCAGCCGGCGCGCAGGTGGCTGCGTTGGCGAGCATGCTGGTTCCGCTCGGCGAGCAATCGGGGTTTCAGGCGATTCGCGACGTCGATCGGATCATCCTCGCCGAGTACGCCACCGGGGGAGTCGATTTTGCAGCGGTTTTCAGCGGCCGCTTCGATCCGGCGAGGATCGCGCTGGACAAAACGGCGAGCAACGGCGCGGCCATCGTGGAGGGTGTGTACGCAGGTCACACGACCTATACCGTGGCGGCGATTCAGTACTCGGTCCTTAGCTCCCGAACCCTGGTCACCGGAAATGGCGATGGCCTTCGGCGCCTGCTCGACCGCCTGAGCGCGCTTCCCGTGGATCGCGCGATGGCCCGGTGGATGATCGATACGGTCGAGACCAAGGGAGCCGAGGTTGCGCTCGCAGCGGATTTCGAAGCGCAGCCAATCGCGTCCGAGGCCTTGGGCGCCTTGAAACTACCCTGGCTCAATGGAATGCATGTCGCCCGCGTCATCGGGAACTTCGAACCGAGCGGGATGAACGTAGCGGCCACGCTGACGTACGCCGATCCCCAACAAACGATGACCGCCGCGGAAGGAGTCCGGTCCGTCGACGGCTTGCTTCGGATGCTCGGTCCGCTCCTGGGCGGTGTACGCTTGCGGCAGCTCGAAGTCGTTACGGAAGAAAAAGACCTGCGCTGCAAGTTCGCCGTCGATGACGAGACCCTGCGCACCATCCTCGCCCTGGCCCCCCGTTTTCTACCGATGACCCCATGACGACACTCATCGTTCATCCCGCATCCTCGCCACTCGTCGGCAGCGTCCCCATTCCGTCGGACAAGAGCATTGGCCACAGGTCGCTCTTGTTCGGCGCGATTTGCGAGGGGCAGACGCGCGTCGCCGGGTTCTCGCGTGGCGAGGACAATGTCTCGACCGCCAATGCGCTCCGCGCGATGGGCGTACGCATCGACGAGCCGTCGCCGTCGGACCTCGTGATCCACGGCGTGGGGCTCTTCGGGCTGAAGGGGCCCGATCGCGACCTCGACTGCGGAAACTCGGGCACGACGATGAGACTCTTGTGCGGTGTGCTCTCGGGGCAGCACTTCCGTTCCGTGCTGGTGGGCGATGAAACGCTGTCGCGCCGGCCCATGATGCGAGTCGCGCGGCCACTTCGTGCGCGCGGAGCGGTCGTCGATGGGCGGCCACATCCGACCCGCGATGGAGACATCGTGGCGCCCCTGGTCGTCGGTCCCCTGCCGGAGGGCCGCGAGCTCACCGAGCTCGAATACGAGAGTCAGGTATCGAGCGCCCAAGTCAAAAGCGCGATCCTACTCTCTGGCCTCCAGGCGCGAGGCGTTACGCGATTCAGAGAACCTAGCGTTTCACGCGACCACACAGAGAGAATGCTCCGCGCGCTAGGTTGCCCGATCCGCACCGTCGGAACGATGGTCGAGGTCGACCCAGACGGGTGGGACCGCCGGATGCCGGGTTTCGAGATCGAGATTCCCGGAGACGTCTCGGCGGCGGCGTTCCCGATGGCCGCCGCGCAAATCGTCGAAGGGTCGAGAGTGACCGCCCGGGGAGTCGGGATCAACCCGACGCGCACGGGTGTTCTCGAAATCGCGCGCGACATGGGCGCTGGCCTGACGATCGCGCCGCAGGGCGAGCGAGGAGGCGAACCCGTCGCAGAGCTGCACGCTTGGTGTTCGCCGCTCCGGGGAATCGCCATCGGTGGTGAAACGGTCCCGCGAGCGATCGACGAGATTCCGATCACGTGCGCGCTCGCCGCGCGCGCCCGCGGTACAACGCGTATCTCCGACGCCGAAGAGCTGAGGCACAAAGAAAGCGACCGCATCGCCACGATGGTTCACGTGCTTCGTGCCTTTGGCGTCTCGTGCGAAGAGCGCCCGGACGGCTTGGACATCGAAGGGCGTTCCGAGCCGCTAGAGCCAGCCGACGTCGACAGCCGTGGTGACCACAGGATAGCCATGACCGCGGCGGTCCTCGCCCTCGTCGCGCGCGCGCCGTGCCGCGTGAGAGACGCCGCCTGCATCGCGACGAGTTATCCCAAGTTCATTGCGACATTGCGCGCGCTCGGGGTGCGCATCGACGTCGTGGAGTAATTGTGGCGGACGCGGCGCGACCTCGCCCGATTGTCGCCATCGACGGCCCTGCCGGCGCCGGCAAGAGCACGGTCGCACGGCGCCTGGCCGACGCCCTTGGCTTCGTCCTCGTGGATACAGGCGCCCTCTATCGGGCCGTCGCCCTCGCGGCCGAGCAATCGAAAATCAGCTGGAACGACGAGGAAGGGGTCGGCGACCTCGCCCGATCCCTCGTCGTGCGGCGCCGACTTTCCTTCGAGCGCGATCGAGAAACCGGCCTTCGCGTCGCGTTCGACGGCGACGACATCACCGAGGCGATTCGCACGCCTCACATCGGCATGGGAGCCAGTACCGTCTCCGCCCACAAGCCGGTGCGCGACGCACTCTTGGACATTCAGCGGCAGGCCGGGAGACCGGGAGGCGTCGTGCTCGAGGGCCGCGACATCGGCACGATCGTGTTCCCCGACGCAGAAGTGAAATTCTTCCTCACCGCTCGCCCCGAGGTGCGAGCCAAGCGCCGCTACGAAGAGCTGGTGGCGAAAGGGATCCCCGTCACACCGGAGGAAACGCTGGAAGACGTTCTTCGCCGAGACGCGCAGGACACGACCCGTACAGTGGCGCCCCTTCGTCAGGCGGACGACGCAATCCTTCTCGACAACTCGGATCGCACGGTCGACCAGACGGTGGCGGCGATGGTCTCAGTCGTCCGCGCGAGGAGCGATCCGTGAAGCGGCCGGCTATCGCCCTCGTTGCATTGCTCGGCGGCGCGTCGCTGCCGAGCTGTAGCAAAGGCGCCGGCGCCCCGCCTCAGACCACGGCCACAATGTACCACGGGATCCACTGGGAAAGTGCGCTTCAACCGATCCCCGACATCCTCCTCGTAGTTCGGCCCCAAGCGGTTCGCCGCGATCCGCTCTACGGGCCGCTCGTCAGCCGCGCCATCGACGCGGCCCGCCAGCACACGCTTCTCGTGACTGCGACCAGCGTTCTCGACGTGATGGAAGAGGCCGAAGAGGTCATCGTCGGAGTCAGAGAAGACCGTGCGGAGTCTGACGGTGACCTCGTCGTAATCCTCCGCGGCGTTCGTGCAGACATTGACCCAGCGAAGATGGTCGACGACAGCGGTCGCGCTCTTTGGGTCCCAGGCCCGAGTGCGTCCGACACGGGCGTAACGGAGCTCGTGCGCGCGCAAGCCGAGCCGGTTGGTCAGCGGGCGGAAGCCGAGCCCGGCGCGTCGCTCTTCGAGATACCTGGACGGACGTGGGTGATTGTCACCGGCGAGGCGCGGTCGCTTGCCCGAGTCGGCTTCGACCGACCGGCGACTGTCGCGAGCGCTCAGTTGGACATGCCGAGATCAGCTCTCGCAATGCTGAGGCTGAAGGGTCCGTCCCTCGTATCGAGGGTCCGGGCGCTGCGCCCTCCCGGCCTGTTGGCCCCGCTCGGTAGCGGCCTTTGGGCCGCCACCATCGTCCTGTCTTCGGGCGAGGCTGCACAGATCCAAGCGACGCTTATGTACAAAGACGAGAGGGCGGTAACGCTCGCGCACGAGACCCTCCGGGAATCGATAGACGCGCTATTCCGAACAAAGCCGGACGACTACGAGTGGCTGCGTTCAGCGAGCATCGACGCGTCGAGGAGCGGATTCCTCGTTGTCACCGCATCGGTGCCAGGCAAACTACTGAAAAGTGTGGGCAGACGCTCATCCGAGGTCGACGGGCCTCCCGCCGAGCCCCCGGAAGCAATCGGAAAATAGCCTCGAAGACAAAGGGAGCGCTCGCAAGACTTGCGCGGGGGGGGCGAGCCCATCGAAGAATCCCCTTTGACAGACAGGATCTCCCAAGCTATTCCGACCGCTCGGGCTCGGGTCAGCTGGATTGGTCCGTCCTCTGCACGCGAGTCGCCGAGCCACATCACCCAAGCCTGAGCGCGCACGTCGCGGCTCAACCTGGACCGTCGAGGATTCCCCCAGCCACATGTCGACCCAATCAACTGCCCTGAGCTCCACAGGCAAGACGCTGGAGCCGGCCGTCCCGGCCGACAATTTCGCCGCCCTATTCGAGGCAAGCATCAGCGCGGGCGATTTTGGCAAGGAAGGCGAAATCGTCAGAGGGACCGTCGTCGCCGTACAGCGCGACAACGTCGTCATCGACATCGGCGGCAAGAGCGAAGGAATCATCGCCCTGAGCGAGTTCGCCGACGCGCAGGGGCAGACTGCGGTCAAGCCCGGCGATCAGATCGACGTCTTCATCGAGAGCCGCGAAAACGATGACGGTCTGGTGACGCTTTCGAAAGAGAAAGCGGACAAGATGAAGGTCTGGGATGAGATCTCGGCCGCGTGCGAACGCGACGAGCTCATCGAAGGAACGATAAGCCAGCGTGTCAAAGGCGGCCTTTCCGTCACGATTCGCGGAGGTGTCAAGGCGTTCCTCCCAGGATCCCAGGTGGATCTTCGTCCAATTCGCAACTTGGACAAGCTCATCGGGCAGACCTACCAGTTCAAAGTCATCAAATTCAACAAGAAGCGCGGCAACATCGTCCTCAGCCGCCGCGTCCTCCTCGAGAGGGAGCGCGACGAACAAAAGACAAAGACGCTACAGACCCTAGAAGAGGGGAAGGTCGTCAAGGGCGTCATCAAGAACATCACTGAGTACGGCGCCTTCGTTGATCTCGGCGGTATCGACGGGTTGCTCCACATCACGGATATGAGTTGGGGCCGCGTGAACCATCCATCCGAGATCTTCCAGGTCGGCGACGAAGTCACTGTCCGTGTTCTCAAGTACAACGCGGAGACCGAGCGCGTTTCGCTCGGCCTCAAGCAGACTCAGGAAGACCCCTGGAGCCACGCCGAAGAGGCTTATCCGCCCGGCAAGAAGGTCCGCGGAAAAGTGCAGTCGATCACCGACTACGGTGCCTTCGTCGAGCTCGAGGCGGGCGTCGAGGGGCTCATTCACGTGAGCGAGATGTCGTGGACCAAGAAGGTCAAGCACCCGAGCAAACTGCTGGAGGTCGGTCAGGAACTCGAGTGCCAGGTTCTCGAGGTCGACGCCAAGAGCAAGCGCATCTCGCTCGGTTTGAAGCAGCTCGAGCCCGATCCTTGGACCCTGTTCACCGAGAAGTACAAGCCGGGCGACAAGATCACTGGCAAAGTGCGAAGCATCACTGACTACGGCGTCTTCATCGGTATCGAAGAGGGCGTCGACGGGATGGTTCACAAGAGCGACGTGTCGTGGACGGCGAAGGTCAACAACCCGAGCGACATGTACAAGAAGGGCGACGATGTCGAGGCCATCATCCTCAGCATCAATCACGACGAGAAGAAGGTGAGCCTTGGAGTCAAGCAGCTCTGGGACGACCCCTGGCCGACAATCTTCTCCGAGCTTCCTCCGGGCAAGCTGGTGACGTGCAAAGTCCTGAGTGTCGTCGATTACGGGGTATTCGTGCGAGTGCGTGACGGCATCGAGGCCTTGATCGCACAGAGCGACCTCGCGCTCCCGAAGGACGAGAACGGGGACGAGAGGGCGCTCGAGCCCGGCGAGCAAATCGAAGCGGAAGTCGCGAACATTGATTCGCAAGAACGGCGCATCACCCTTTCGATGCGCAAAGGCGAAGCCGCCCCTACGCCGACGACCACCAACTCCTCGTCCGAGGCAAAGCCCGCCCAGCGCACGTCGAAAGCGCCGAAGAAAAATGCCTCGGCCGAAGCGGTCGGTGGGACGATCGGAGAGCTCATCAAGCAAAAGCTGGGTGACAAGCTCGCCGCCATCGGCGACACCAAGAAGGACGACGACAAGAAAGACGACTGACGTCCCGGGCGTCCCAACATGTCCGAGCGATTGTGGGCCCCCTGGCGGATGGAGTACATTCTCCGCTCCAAAGGGGGCCCGTGCATTTTCTGCGAGTTCGCGTCAGCCTCGCCCGAGTTGTACCGCAGTAACCTGGTCCTCTTGGTGCAGACCCACGCGCTCGTGTGCCTGAACAAATACCCGTTCGCGGCCTCGCATCTCCTCGTCACTCCGCGACGGCATGTGGCGGGCTTAGACGACCTTCCGGCCGCTGAGTACGAGGCCACCATGGCGCTCGTACGCGACACAGCCGTGAGGCTGAGACGCGCGACGGACGCAGAAGGGATGAACATCGGGCTGAACCTGGGAAAGGCAGCGGGAGCGGGCATCGCCGACCACCTGCACGCTCACATCGTCCCGCGATGGATCGGCGATCAAAACTTCATGCCCGTCATCGCGGGTCCGCACGTGATTCCCGAATATCTCGATCAATCCTGGGCCCGCCTCGAGCCGTTCTTCGCCGACCTCCCGGGCCAGCATCCAGCGACCGGCAGCGCCTTTCAGTAGTCGGCCTCCTCGGCTATAGGGCCCCATGGCCGAGCGCAAACCACGTCGTTGGCGCAGGGCTCTCTTTCTTGGCGGGAGCGCATTCCTCGCGGTAACCGTCGTAGTGGCGGCGCATGCAGTCATGCTGCCGTTCGTGCTGGCGCTTCTCATCGCCTACGTCCTCACGCCGCTGGTGGCGTCGGTGGAGCGACACGCGATCCCTCGCCCGCTCGCCGTTGTCATTGTGTACGCGGTCGTGCTTGGATCGATCGGCGGGCTGATCAACGGGATCGCGCCACGAATTGCGCTCGAGCTCCGCAACCTGCGAAGCGAGCTTCCCTCGATAGCGGACGAAGCCCGGGAAACGTGGGTTCCGGCGATCGTGGACCGGCTTCGGGCGATGGGACTCGCCCCCATTCAGCTTCCGCCCGACGATGCGTCCGAGCCCGGATCGGGCAGTGCTTTCGTAGCGCGCCCCCTGCCAGATGGCACCGTTGCGATCGACGTTGGGGCCGGGGTGAGCATCAACGAGACGAAGCACGGATGGCTCGTCGAACCGACACGCGACAAGAAGGATGAGCCCTTCGACCCCAACAAAATAGTGGCCGACGCGATTGGGAAGAGCTTTGCCTACGCCCAGCACAACTCGCTCGAAATCGCGCGAGCCGCGCGGGATCTTGTCGCGGGCGTCAGCCGGATCGTCTTCATTTTTTTCATTACGCTCATGCTGGCCGCGTACTTCATGTTCACGCGGGAGCGCACCATCGACTTCTTCCGTTCACTCGTCCGCCCGCAGGCACGGGCGAGCTTCGACTCGCTCCTCGAGCGGATCGACGAAGGCCTCTCCGGAGTCGTTCGCGGGCAACTCCTGATCTGCCTCATCAACGGCGTGCTCAGCGCCATCGGCTTCGCCATCGTCGGCCTCAAATACTGGCCCGTGATGGCGCTCGTCGCCGCAGTCTTCTCGCTCATTCCGATATTCGGGTCGATCGCCAGCTCGGTCCCAGCGGTTGCCATCGGGCTCACCCAAGGACTCGGGACTGCCACGTTCGTCCTTCTTTGGATCATCGGCATTCACCAGCTGGAGGGCAATCTCCTCAACCCGAAGATCATGGGAGATTCCGCCAAAATTCACCCGGTGCTGGTCATCTTTGCACTGCTCGTCGGGGAGCACTTCTTCCAGGTGGTCGGTGCGCTCCTCGCGGTGCCCGCGATGTCGATCGCGCAGAGCATCTTTCTCCACGTTCGGCAGGCGGTCACGGCCGACGACCCAGAATTCGAAGCCTAATCTTGGAAGCGCTTCTCTCGACCTGACACCCCGGCTAGATTCGCTGGTCTCACCATGGATTTCGAGCTGACCGAAGAGCAGAAGATGATCCGCGACACGGCGCGGGACTTCGCCGCGAGGGAGGTCGCGCCGAAAGCCGCCGAGCTTGACAGGACCGGAAGGTGGCCGGTCGAGATCGTCGCCCAGATGGCGCAGCTGGGACTCCTTGGCGTGGCGATCCCTGTAGAGCATGGCGGCGCCGGGATGGACGTCTTGTCGTACGCGGTGGCCATGGAAGAGATCAGTGCGGCATGCGCTAGCTGCGGCGTCATCATGAGCGTCAACAATTCGCTCTTCTGCGATCCGCTCCTGAAGTTCGGCACCGACGAGCAGAAAAAGCGAGTTCTCGCGCCGGTGGCACGCGGAGAACAGCTCGGTTGCTTCGGATTGACCGAGCCGATGAGCGGATCCGACGCGCAGACGATGGTCACGACTGCCGAACGGACGACCGGTGGTTGGATACTTCATGGCGCAAAGAATTGGATTACGAACGGGCCGCACGCCCAGTGGATCCTCGTTTTTGCCGTTACCGACCGCGGGGGCTCAGGGTCCCACCCCGACGGTCGGCCGCGGCTCAAACACACTGCGTTTCTCGTCGAGCGCGGGACACCGGGGTATACGCAGAGCGCGGCGGACCACAAGCTCGGAATCCACGCCGCGCACTCGTGCACCGTCTTCTTCGAGAATTGCAAGGTGCCCGACGAAAACGTGGTCGGCCCGGTCGATGGCGGGTTCAAAGTGGCGATGGCAACCCTCGACGGCGGACGAATCGGAATCGCTTGCCAGGCCATCGGCATTGCCCGCGCGGCCTTCGACACGAGTGTCGCCTACGCGAAGGAACGCCGCAGCTTCGGAGTTCCGATCGCTCAGCACCAGGCGATCCAGTTCATGTTCGCTGATATGGCCACGCAGATCGACGCGGCGCGGCTTCTGGCATGGCGGGCGGCGAAAATGAAGGACGGGGGGATGCGACACACGATGGAGAGCTCAATCGCGAAGCTATACGCGAGCGAGATGGCGACGCGCGTGGCGCATAAGGCCATTCAGATCCATGGCGGCTACGGCTACTCGACCGAGTTCCCTGTCGAGCGGCACTACCGTGACGCCAGGATCACGGAAATCTACGAGGGGACGAGCGAGATTCAGCGGATCGTCATCGCCGCCAACCTGCTACGGTAGCGGGCCATGCGAAGCGCTATGGCGTTTTTCTTGGTCTTCGCCGCGATGGGGTGCGGCGGTGCGGAGCCGCCGGCGCAGCAGCCGGAACCAGCGCGCGAGGCGCCAGAAAGAGCCGTGCCCCTAGTCGCGAAAACGTCCCAAGAGCTCGGGAGCGTCGATCCGAAGGCGGTCAAACGGGCCTTCGGCGCCCTCGACGAGAAGTATATGAAGTGCCAAAAGCACGCGCTCGAGCGGATCGACCTCGTCGCGGGCAACGTAACGTTTTTCTTGCGCATCGGGTCCGACGGCAGCCCCAAGTGGGCTTATCTGGAAGAAAGCGAGATCGGCGATCGGGAAACCGAACAGTGCCTGGTAGACGTCGTCATGTCGGCACAATGGCCGAGGCCGGACGGGGGCGACGCCGAGGTTCGCTATTCGATGGAGCTACCGCTCCAAGCAGCCCGCCCGCCGAGCGATTGGAGCCCCGACAAAGTCGCCGGGGCCCTCGGGAGGAACGGCGAAGCGATAGGCAAGTGCAAGGCGGGTGCGGGCACCGCCTTCCACGCGACGATATACGTCGGGCCCGGGGGCAAGGTCCTGTCGGCGGGCGTCGCCACATCGAGCAAGGATGCCCAGGAGAGCGCCAACTGCCTTGCGAAAGCCCTCGTGAAGATGAAGGGCCTTCCTTCTCCGGGAAGCTGGCCTGCGAAAGTGACGTTTCCTCTTTAGTCGTCGTGTTTGCCCTCTCCGAGACCGAACGCCTGGTGCGCCGCACGGCGCGCGAATTCGCGACGCGGGTCATCGCCCCGCAGGCGGCTGCAATCGACGCCACCGAGGCGTTTCCGAGGGAGATCATCCGCGGGCTCGCCGAGCTCGGACTCATGGCGGTGCACGTCCCTTCGGAACTCGGCGGCGCCGGGGCGACGGCTACCGCTTTCGCCCTCGCAATCCAAGAGATCGCGCGCGCGTGCGCGTCGACGGCGGTGATGACGAGCGTGACCAATATGGTCGCCGAGACGATCGCCCGCTTCGGAACCGACGCGCAGAGACATCTGCACTGTCCCAAGCTCGCGGGGGGTCAGCATGTCCTCGGGAGCTTTGCGCTGAGCGAACCCGACTCCGGCAGCGATCCGGGCGCGATGCGCACGACTGCGCGTCGCGACGGCAAGGACTGGGTCATCGAGGGCGCGAAGCAATGGATCACGGGAGCGACCTACGCTGGCGTTCTTCTCGTGTGGGCGCGGACCGGCACTTCGGACCGCAGCACGAGGGCTATCTCGTGCTTTCTCCTCGAGAACGGGATCAAAGGACTGAAAATCGGCCAACCCGAGGACAAGATGGGAATCCGCGCCTCGAACACCGTGCCCATCGAGCTCGACGCGTGCCGTGTCGCCCCGGAAGCGCTACTCGGCGCCGAAGGCGATGGTTTCAAGATCGCGATGGAAGCGCTCGACGGCGGACGCATCGGCATCAGCGCCCAGGCCATCGGAATCGCGCGCGCTTCGCTGGCCGAGTCCATCGCGTATTCACAGACACGCCGAGCATTTGGCGCCGCAATCGGCGAGCACCAGGCGATCGCCTGGAAGCTAGCCGACATGAAGACGCACATCGACGCCGCGGATCTCCTCTCGATGCGCGCCGCGCGCCTCAAGGACAGGGGCGACCGCTTTACGCGCGAGGCGGCGATGGCAAAACTCTTCGCGAGCGAAACCGCGGTGCGTGTCTGCAACGAAGCCGTGCAGATTCATGGCGGCTATGGCTACGTTCGGGACCTGCCCGCAGAGCGTCACCTGCGCGACGCCCGAGTGACCGCCATTTACGAAGGCACCAGCGAGATTCAGCGGCTGGTGATCGCGCGCGGGATACTTTCGTAGGAAGGTCGGCCGCTTTCCTGGCTACCGCTTTCGCGAACGCCCTCGCATGGCAAGGACGTCCGCGTGCGGCGATGGATCCAAGGGGGGCAGCGCGAGGACCAATCGCTCGATTCGCGGAAGCGCTTCGACGACCGCGCGCTCAGCCCGCAGTTCATCCAGCGGCGCGTCGAAAACGAGCACAAGCAAGTAGATTCCGGCGAACGAGTGAACGACGACCGGCGCGGTCCCGGTGCGCTCCACATACCGCAGGTGTCGCCCCTTGCGAAGGGCCGCAAGCTCTGGCAACCCGCGTACGACCTCCAGCGCGCGTCGGGATGCAAGAGCGACGGGAGCCTCGCCCTCGGCGCCCTCCTCGGGGGCTTCTGCGGCGTCGGCGAGGGTCGTGCTCGAAGCCCTCGGGGTCAGAGGGCTTCCCCCCTGGGGTCGGGCGATCCCCCACTCCACCGGTGAGTTTGCGTCGATGACGATCGCGTTGAGGGCTGCAGCGCGATCGCACAGCGCCACCAGTTCGTCCCGAAGCGCTTGTGCTACGGGCGGGCGCGACCGCCGGTGCTGTCCAGGGTCGTCCTCGGCAACGGCGTCGAAGGAGCTGGCCAGCATCTCCAGCCGCCGCTGAGTAGCTTCGCGCTCGGAGGGCGGTGACGCGAACCGCACTCCGATGTTCCGGCCGTCGGTCATGCGGCAGCGCAGCTCGCACGGGTCTTCGAGCGCCTCTTGCCCGTCACCGAGGACGCGTACGTCGTCCGCGCCGAGCTCCCTGCGTATGAGAGCCAGAAATCGATCTAGGTCCGATTGCACCGCAGGAATTCCTATCACGAAATGCACGGATGGAGGCTCGAGAGGTTTCTCTGCGACCTCAGCGTCTCTCCGACCACCCGCTGTCACGTGGTCACATGGCCTCACGGCCTCGTGCGCGTCGGGCGGATCGGGCCGGTCCCGGGCAGGAGCCCCCCTTTTGGCGAGCAAGAGGACTTGTTGCGGTTGCCGCGACTTGACGGACAGAAGCCCCCCTCGCGTGCGTTGCAAGAGCGTGACAAAGTGCGGATCGATTGAAGCAGGCCACCGGGTTTCTCCGCGGCCGCGCCACCTAGTAGCCACTCATGAGCATCACGTTCCGATTGGGCAAAATTCCCGTCCGGATTCTACCCTCGTTCTTCCTGACGACGGTCCTGCTGAATTTCGGGCTGGCCCAAGCCGACCCACGACGGCTGCTCGTGTGGCTTGCGATCGTCCTCTCGTCCGTTCTCGTGCACGAGCTCGGGCATGCGTTCGCTGGGATGGCGTTCGGACTTCAGCCGCGAATCGATCTCCACGGCTTTGGGGGGACGACGTCGTGGGCTTCCGGTGAACGCATCTCTTCGGCAAAACGCATCGTCGTCAGCCTGGCGGGACCAGGGATGGGATTCGTGGCGGGCTTCGCTGTGATGATGTTACGAACTGCCGCTGGATCACCCGGAGGCGCGTCCGAAGCTTCTCTCGTGGAGTTCGCGTACGGCAACCTGCTTTTCGTGAACTTCGGCTGGGGAATCCTGAACCTATTGCCGATGCTCCCGCTCGACGGGGGAAACGTAATGACTCACGCGCTCGACATCGCGCTACCGGGCCGCGGCGAGCGTCCCGCGCGAGTGATTTCGCTGTCCGTGGCAGCACTCGCGACGGCTGGCGCGCTAATCACGCAATGGTGGTGGCCCGCACTGCTCGGAGGATCGTTCGTCGCGACGAATTGGCGTGGTCTCAAAGATTTGAAGGCGCGCGAGAACGATGCGCCGATGCGCGCCAAGCTCGAAGCGGCCTATGCGGCGCTCGACGCAAAAGACGCCTCGAAGGTGCTGGCTCTGGCGCGCCCGGTCGCCCTTCAGTCCAAGACAGCCCCGGTTCGGGCGGAGGCGCTCCAGCTCCTCGCCTTCGGCTTTCTCCTCGAGGGGCGCGTGGCGGACGCCGATGCCGCGATCGCCGCGTTACCTCAAGGGTTCGCCCCTCACGCCTCGCTCCTTGAACTGCGTGCGAGCCTGAACCGGCCGAGCGTCTAGCAAGAGCGCGAGGGACGCGACCGCTTTCTCACCCTGGCGTCCCGTTCTCTCCATTCGGGGTTACAGGCCGCGTCGGGTCGGGGTCATGGTCGAACCATCCGTGCATTGCGCGGCTGCGCCCTTAGGGTCTACCCGAAGACTCGAGCTTCGCGCCGCAGCCCGCGCAAAATCTCGCATTGGGCTGAGCGGCGGCGCCGCAAGACGGGCAGCCGGTCGAGGCTCGGGGCGCTCCGCATTGGGCGCAGAAGTGAGCCCCACCCGCCATGGGCGCGCCGCAGCCGCTGCATGCCGCGGAAGACGTCGCGCCTGGCGCCGCAAGCACGGCCTTCGGTCCCAAATCGACATTCTCGACGTAATCGACCTTGGCCGCCTTCTCCCGGAGCTGTTGCCGAGCCGCATCGGCCTTCGCTCGCGCGTGCGCAGCGGCCATCTCTTCTTCGAGTTTCGGCGCGCAACCCTCGCACAATCCGGCCGGAGCGTTCCAGCAGACTTCGGGGCACACCCAACGTCCACAGCGCGTACACTGCCGAAAGTACTCCTTTCCCTCCTGAACGGCCCCCTCGAGAGCCGCGTCATGCACCTTGCCTCCGACGGCACGTTGCACTTCGTACGCCGAGTTACTCACGGTGCTCATGAAGCCGCCGAAGACGCTGCCCGCCATGTGAAGGACGGATTCCGCCACTCCGAGCGCCGAAGGTTGAAACCGGGTCATGTACCCGTTCCCGCACTTGTCGCAGTGGAACTTGAACTGGAAGCCCTTGTCCGTCGAAAGATCCTCGTAATTTCGAACGAATTGGATCAGGCCCATCGGCGCCTCACGATCACTTGACGAGATTCCCC
>JBAULD010000795.1:0-20730 GCA_049578005.1 Polyangiaceae bacterium | reverse complement strand
TTCTGCATCTGCGCCATCAACAGTTTGAGAAAGTCGTCTGCCCCGAGCGTCGGCGCCGACGCCGCCGCAGCGCTCGAGGCGCTCGACGCGGCGTTGGACAGCAGTGACGTGGAATTGATTGGAGAGGTCATGAAGTGCGCACCCTGCTCTCTTGTCTTTCGTCTCTGCTTCTTTGCTAAAGCACGATTCGGACCCGGCGAGGCACGGTTACCTTTGCAGCCTCGGACACGCTTTCGGCGTCGGTTTGCGGGCCGCCGTCGCGCGTATACGGACTACCCTGGTGGTTTCCGCCGTCCCGCGAAGACGTTGACGAGCCCCCAGCGCTGCCAAGAGAGGCTGCCTCCGTGCGGTCCACCGTGAAGCGCCCCACGGGAACGTCGGCCGCGTGAAGGTCGGCGGTCATTGCGCCGACGTGACCGCGAAGCATCGCGCGCGCGTCAGTGCTGTCCGCGGTCACTTCGACATCGACCGTTCCTCCACTGCTGTGGGCGCGAACCGCGACTCGCCCGAGCTCGGGTACGTCGATCTGCCCGGAAGCCTCACTACGCAGCACCGCGTGGTTGGCAACGGATGCGAGGGCATCTCGGAGCTTCGCGCCGGCGACCGCGGGCGCCGGGGGAGTGGCCGGTGACGCTTCGCTGACGACCGTCACCGTTTTGGCGGTGCCCGCCAGATCCGTAGGCACTACCTGTCCTTGGGGTGACTGGGCATTCAGCTGCTGAACGCCGTCGAGAGAAGTCGGGGGATCACCCTCCAGTTTCGATTGGTTCGCCCCCGGCGCGGGCGCGGGGTGGTCGGCGTTCATCGCGGCGCGATCGGCCCGTGCGGGGCGGTTCGCAGCCGACGGGCGGGTAACTTCGGGAGCGTCCGACGGGGGCGCGCGGCCAGACACGTCACCCGCTCTATCCATGCCGACAGTGGCCCCGAGGGTCCCGGCAACACGACTTTGTACGACGGGAGGACTGACCGCGACCTTCGAGCTGACGTCAGCGGAATCGACCTTGGTGCCTCGCCGCGTAGACGTGGGCGCCGCGATGGGGGCAGCGGCGCTGACCATAGACGGGGTTGCGCCCAACCCGGCGGAGCGCATGGACAGGGCGACATCAGCTGCCTGCGCACTGGGTGCCGTAGCGGATTTCCCGGGGGCGGCGATCGCCTGAGCGTCAGGCTGCGGAGCATCGTTGGCAACGGGGGAATTCGGCGTCGCAACGGTCGGGGGCGCGGCCAATGCTAGAGGCGAGGGGGCGTTCCCGGACGGAGTCGCCGACGTCGCGGACAGGCCCGCGGACAGGGCAGACGGCATCGCGGACAGGCCAGCGGACGGGGTCGCGGGGGGCGTCGCGGAGGGCGTCGCGGAGGGCGTCGCAGACGCGGTCGCGGACGGCGTTGCGGACTTGGAGCTTGAGGTGGACGTGGCCTCGAACGTAGACGCCGCGTGTCCGCTGCCCGCCTGCGACAACGGGCCGGGGGCGAATTGGTTGGCGGAGGCAGCGAGGGGCGTTGCACCTTGATCCCCGCTTGGTGCCATTTTCGCGAGGGCGATCGGAATCGATTCGGGAGCGCCAGGCGACGCCGGCCTCCCAGTGGCCCCCGGCGATGTGCGGTTGTCGGCCGCCTCCGGGACGGATGCCACAGAACCGCTTGCGTCGCGCGCGCTGGCTGGGGCGGACCCCACGCTCGCCGTTTGACGACTGTCGGCCGCCTTTTCTTGAGCGGCACCGGCTGGCCCACGGTCGCTCGCTCCTTGACGGTCGCTCTCGAGACTAGCGCTCGACCAGGTCGGGGCCGCAGGAGGAGTCTGAGCCGCAGGGCACGGCGCGAACGGGGAATCGGCGTGTGACCCGACTCGATCGCGCTCTTCGTTTCGGCGCGAGGTCCGGCTCGCACGGGCCGACGACCCGCCAGTCGAAACCGCGACCGGGTGGTCGATCCCCTCGACCGCGGCGGCGCGCTCGACACCGGCGCCGACCGGAGCGGACGCGTGTCGCTGCTCGGATGCTGCCGCCGTGACGCCGCTTAGAAGCGAGGCGAAGTCGGTGGACCCCGCGTTCGGGTCTGCCGGGGGGCTCCCCTTTGGGGCGGAGTTCGAAGCTTCGGCTTGTACCCCGGTGGTCGCGGGGAGAGCGAACAGCGTGGCGCTCATAGCTTCGCCCTCGCCCCGCGGGCCGCGAGCTCGTCGGTGCTGCGTTGCTCCTGTCGGTTTGCCTCTTCGGCCTCCCCCGAGACAATCCGGTCGCGCCAGAGTTCCAGCTTTCGATGCTCCATTGCGGCCTTCACCACGGCGGCCGCGCAACGCCTCTCTTCCGAAAGCGCGCGGTCGAGCTGGCGTGCGGAGCCGTCCGCGCGAAGGCGCAGGGTACGCAGGTGCGCCGCCTGTTCCTCGAGGTCGGATGCAAGCGTCACGCGCGTCCCGAACTGCTGCGCCGCCTCCGACCACGCGCTTTCTTCTCGTTCGGCCTCACGCCGCGCTTCGGCCACCGCACGGGCCGCAGCGGCGGCGCTCGCTCGCGCCGCCTTCACGGCGTCTTCCCCTAACCCCACGAGCCGTTCCACTCGACGCAATCTCGCGCTCACGACTTTCCTCCGATTGCCCCGCGCAATGAGCTGAGCGCCGAGGCGCGCGAGACGGCTTCCTCGGGTTTTTGGCGAATCAGCGCCTCGATGCGAGGCATGGCCTCACGGGCGGCGTCGACCCGGGGGTCGCTCCCGGAGACGTACGCTCCAATCTGGATGAGATCCGCGGCTTCGGTGAAGGTCGAGAGCGCATCCCGCACTCGTGCCGCGGCATCGACGTGGTCCGGCGTCGCAATGTCGTGAATGACGCGCGAGACGCTGCGCAAAACATCGATTGCCGGAAAGAGCCCTCGGTCCGCTTGCCGCCGGGACAACACGATGTGGCCATCGAGAATGCCGCGGACGGCGTCGGCGATGGGATCGGAAAGGTCGTCGCCTTCGACGAGCACGGTGTAGACGGCGGTGATCGAACCGGGCCCGGCATCGTTTCCGGCGCGCTCGAGGAGAGATGGCAGCGCCGCAAACACGGTGGGCGTGTACCCTTTCGTGAGGGGCGGCTCTCCGGCGGCGAGCGACGCTTCGCGCAACGCCATTGCGTATCGCGTTACGGAGTCCATCAAGAGAAGGACGGATTTGCCTTGCGCCCGGAAGTGTTCGGCGATGGCCGTTGCGCGCACCGCCCCGCGGGCCCGGACGAGCGGAGGCATGTCGCCCGTCGCCGCCACGACCACCGAACGCGCCAGTCCTTGCTTTCCGAGCACTCCGCGGACGAAATCGCCCACCTCGCGACCTCGCTCGCCGACGAGACCGACGACGATCACGTCGGCGTTGCTGTGACGGCAAAGCATCCCCAGGAGGGTGCTCTTGCCTACGCCGGTACCCGCGAACAGACCCACACGCTGTCCGCGACCGAGGGGCAATAGCGCGTCGATGACGCGCACCCTCGTCTCCAGCGCCTGGTTGACCGGACGGCGTGTAAACGGCGACGGAGGCGTGGCGTGCAAAGGGACGGTTGCGGTGAGCTCCGGTGCAGACAGACCGTCGAGTGGCTGCCCGAACGCGTCGATCACGCGCCCGAGAAGAGCGTCGCCTACCGCGACAGAATTCGCCTGCGGGCTCACGCGTACCCGCGCCCCGGGGACGATCCCTGTGGTGGGGCCGAGCGGAGCGGCAAGCAGCCGACCTTGACGAAAGCCGATCACTTCGAGGAGCAATCGTGGCTCGTGCGAGCGCACTTCGAGCTGGGCTCCAATCGGCGCGGCGAGCCCCTCGACTTCGACCAAGACTCCGATGACTTCGCGTACCTGACCTTCGGCGCTAGGCCCGGACGCCGCGCGGGCCCGGAGGATATGGGCCGCGAGGTCGACCCGAAGCGGGGGAGCGGAGCTCAAGGTTCTCCCAGGCCCAAAGCCTGCGCGACCGCTTCGAGCCTCGCCTCTGCTCCGGTCGAGAGAGTTCCTTCCGGCGTGCGGATTTCGACCGCGCGAGGCGCGAGCAACACATCGGTTTGAATGCGGTGCTCCACACCGACCTCGCTCCACGCTGCGGCCGGTACCTCGTCGCGGACATCGCGCGCCACTGCGATCACCACCCCGTCCTTCGCGGCGAGCGACTCGATGCCTTCCCGTGCCCAGGCGACGACCAGGGCGGGATCCGTCTTCAACTCGCGTCCGACGACGCGCTCGGCGATCGTGAGCGCGAGCTTCACGAGCTCTCCCTCGCTTGCAGCCAACACCTCGCTGTGGAGCCGAGCCATCGTCGCCGCCATCTCCGTGATCTGCGCCCGGAGCGCGGCGTTCTCGTCGGACACCTGAGCCAACGCTAATGCCGTTGCGATCTCGATGGCCGCAGGGGGAGGAGGCTCCGGCAAGGTGACGACCGCGGGCGGTTGTTCCGCGGGCTCGACCACCGGAGGAATCGACGGAGCCGGAGTCACGCTGGGCACTGGAGGCCGACTGGACATCCTGCGGGCGATCCACGACGGCCTCCGCGCGGAACTGGACACTTCCGAACCCGCCCACGCTTGGATGAAGAGAGTTCCGGGCTTGGGCTTGTTCACTCGCCTTCCCTCCCGAGATCGATGCGTCCTTCGGACTCGAGACGGAGTGCAACCTCGACAATTTCGCGGCGTGCCTGTTCGAGCTCCGACTTCTTGACCTTGCCGAGTAGCTCCAGGTCGTCTCGCAGAAGCTCCGCAGCGCGCTGGGAGAGACCACTGAAGACCGCATTCAAGAGCTCCTGGGAGACGCCCTTGAGCGCGGTGGTCAGCCGCTCGCTCGGCACCTCGCGAAGTAGCTCGCGCATCGCCTTCGAATCGAGCCGGCGCAGGTCTTCGAAGGTGAACATCGCCTGACGCACGTCGCCCGCGAGCTGAACGTCGTTGGCCTCGATGGCGCTCAAGATTGCGCTCGATGCCTCGCGCCCAGCCGCTTTGAGGAGCTCCGCAGCCCGGGCTATGCCATCCACGCTGACGAGCGTCGATGCGTCCGAAGTGGGAAGTTCGTTGGCGAGCGCGAGCGCCACGTCTTCCAACACTTTGGCCGGAAGCTCCGTCATCGCGCCGACATGTCGGACGACGGTGCTTTGGCGCTCCGGTGGCATCGCGTTGAGAATGTTGGCGGCGTGGCTCGGATCCATTCGGGCAAGGACGGCGGCAACGAGCTGCGGAGGCTCTTTCTCCAAGAGCGCCGCGACCGCGTCCGAAGGTGCCCCCTCGAGGCGCGCGATCGGGCTTGTGACTCCGTCCTCGAAAATCTCGCGAGCGCGTTGCTCGCCGAGCGCACCTGCAGATAGGCGCCGCAGGTACGGGAGCCCTCCGCGGGGAACTGCCACCGCGCTCGCGGAGCGCTGCAGAAAGTCACGGAAGGTGTCGTCTAGCGCGCCCGCCGGGACCTCGCGCATCGTCGACGCGACCGCGCGCAGTTTTCGGAGTTCGTGCTCGCCTAGCTCGCGCACGACGTTCGCGGCGGCCTGCTCGTCCAGCGAAAGGAGAAATAGAACCGCCTTCTCCGCGTTCGTGATCACCACAGAGGTGCTCCGGAGCAAGACCAGTGCCGCCAGTCGTCGCGTGTCTCGTCGGAGTCCGTCCTGATGTACGAAAACGGCGGCATCCGGCGAGACCGAACGAGATCGACGGCAGGCCGAGCATCCGTATTCACGTCACTCAGGGACGGCGACGACTCCCGACGTCGGGAAGGCAAAGGCGTCGCCGATTAGCGCCGACTTCTTACCGCGTGGCTTCGTGGACGTCCTGCGTCGCTGTCCCAAGCCAGAACCGAAGCACGAGGGCCGCCGTGGCGGGATCGGCGGAGGCTCGCGAAAGGGCCTGAGTGCGGAGATCACCCGGGTCGAGCGCGGGAGTGGCGGCAGCGGCCGCAGCCGCCTCTAGGGCCAACGGCGCCGCTTCTCCCGGCGGCAGACCCAAGGCCGCCTGCACGGGCGCTGCCGACTTGCGCCGTCGCAGCATCACCCCGGCGAATGCGAGCAAGACTACGGCGCCGACCCCGGCCGGGGCCCAACGCTGGATCACCTTCAACCGCCCTTGGGCGACGGGAGCAGCCACGGCTGCTTCGGCGGGCGCTTCCGCACTGCCCGCGAAAGGCATCGACTCTACGGTCACTACGTCGTCGCGAGCCGGACTGGCGCCTGCAGCGCTACGCACGAGGCTCGCCAGCTTGTCGAGCTCCTCACGGTCGCGCGCGACAATCCCCTTGTCGCCTTTCACGCCGTCGAGCACGACGGCGACGGTGAGACGTTTGAGGGCTCCGCCGCCCGTCGTTCGTTTCTCCATGACGTGGTCGAGCTCGAAGTTGCGCGTGTGGGATTCTCGGATCGGCCCCGTCGCCGCGGCGGCAATCGGCGGTGCGCTGGACGCTGCGGGCGCTCCGGACGCGGACGCGGACGCCGCGGGCTTTGCCGAGGCCGCGAGCTTGGCCGTCCCCGTGGGCAGGTTGCTCTCCGCCCCCGGAACGCCGGCGACCGACTCGTTGGGATCCGAACTCCCGTGCTCCAGCGATTGCTCCTCGCTCCGAAGCGCGGACTTGGTCGGGTCGAAGTGCTCTTCGGTACGCTCGACCCGAGCAGGGTCGATCTCTGCGGTAACGCGCACGTCCGCGTGCCCGGGCCCGACGACACGTTCGAGCATGGCGCGGACGCGATCTTCCAGCGACGTCTCGTAGGACCGCGCAGCGACACGAGCGTCGTCGTCCCCCTCCTCGCCGTCCCCCGCGCCGCCCGACTTGCGGGGTCGGTGAAGCATGACGCCCTCCGTCGTCACGACGGTGATGCGGTCCGCCTCGAGCCCCGGCACCGCGGACGCGACGAGGTGAACGACGCCGCCAACCTCGGAAGGGCCTAGTGCACGGCCGGGACGGAGCCTCAGCATGATCGACGCCGACGCGGGCTCTCCTCGCGTGATGAACACGGACTTCTCGGGCAGAACGAGGTGCACGCGAGAGGATTCCACCGCGCCGAGGGTGCCGATGGTGCGGGTGAGCTCCCCTTCGAGTGCTCGCCGGTAGAGAACATGCTGTTCGAAGTCGGTTGCGCCGAGGCGCATCTTGTCGAAGCTCTCGAAGCCAACGCCCCCACCCCGGGGCAATCCAGAGCTGGCGAGCTCGAGGCGGAGCTCCCGGGCCCTCGACTCGGGGACTTCAATCGTGGCCCCGTCGGCTTCGATGCGATACGGAACCTTGCTCTCCTTGAGCTTGTTGACGATCGCCGCCGCGTCCTCTCGTTCGAGCTGCGTGAACAGCGGCGCATAAGGCTCGTTGGCCTTTTGAAAGCCTACGAAGGCACCGAACGCAATCGCGAGCACGCTCGTCGTCACGAGGAGGAGCCGCGCAGGACGCGAGATGCCTAGAAACCACCCCTTCACCAGGGCGAGTGCCGCCGGAAGCGAACGAGGAAACGCGGGAGAGGCCGGGTCAGACACTTGTTCTCCAAAGCTCCTGGAACGCGTCGAGAATCTTGTTGCGGACCGTGCCGACCAAGCGGATGGAAATATCCGCTTCCTTGACCGAAATCATCGTCCCGTGAAGGTCGTCGGCGGCGCCCGACGCGAGCGCGTCCACCTTCTGCGAGGCCGCGATATCGGCTCGATTGGCTTGGTCGATCGCGCTGCCAAAGATGGCACCGAACGAATCAATCGCCGATGCGCCGGGCGTGCCGTCGATCGACGGCTGCGCAGAAGTGCCAGACAGACCATCGGTCGGCCCGAGCCTCGTGGTCATCTCCGACGTGACGAGAGGAGTGGACTCGAGTCGAGAAATGCCGTTCATGGTTACTGCCCGATCTTGAGCGCGGCCCGTGCCATCGCCTTGATCGACTCGATCGATGTCACCCCGGCTTCGTATGCCCGGGACGCCGTCATCAGGTTGACCATTTCCGTCACGACGTTGACATTGGGGTACTGCACGTAACCCTGCGGATTCGCGTCGGGATGCCCAGGGTCGTAAACCATCTCACCCGGCGTTGTGTCCGCCCGAACACCCTGCAGGCTAACCTCCTTCACCGCGCGCAGAACGGGGTCGAAGGAGCCCGCAGCGACGGGGCGCGCGACGAAGACCGGGTCGAGACGCTGATACGGCTGGCCGTTCACTCCTCGCGTCGTCCGGGCGTTGGAGAGGTTACTCGCGATGACGTTCATTCGCCCGCGTTCGGCCGAAAGGCCGGACGCGGCGATCTCCATCGCGCTGAAAACACCGCTGACTTGCGCCTGTCGACTCACGCGCCCCTCCCATCGTTTGCTGCCCAAGCCAGGCCTGAAAGTTCGTTTTGGACGAGGGACGCCAGCGTGTCGTAACGAATCTGATTCGTTGCGATCTTCACGGCTTCGCGATCCACGCTGACACCGTTGCCGTCCAGCCCGTTGGACTGCCCCGACGAGGCCTCGACGACTCGCCACGCCCCGCCGCCGGCAGCGTGGGACAGCGCGATATGTCCGGGTTGCGTGGCTGCGAGCTCCGTTTGGAGCGCACCCTCGAAGGCTCCCGCCCTCTGCAGGTCCATCGGTCGAAATCCTGGAGTGTCGATATGAGCCAGATTCGCCGTCAAAAGGTTCTGGCGCGCAAGGTGGTAGTCCATGCTTGCACGTAGGTGTTCGACTGAATCGAGGATACGCATTCGACGTCCTCCGTCGGCGCTCCCTCCATCACGTCTTGTGCCAACGCGCATCCCTGAGTTGGCGCGGCAGTTGCTGAGCGACACGATGCCGGCAACGCGGCAAACGCCGGACACCGCGCATACGCGCCAGGAGGACTCGTGATCAAACTGACGCGCCTAAACAACCATATCGTGGCAATCAATCCGGATCACATCGGGTGGGCCGACGCGACTCCCGACACGACCCTCTTCATGATCGGCGGCGAGAAGATCATCGTCCGCGAGACCCTCGACGAGCTGATTGCGCAAGTCGTGGACTTCCGTCGGCGCGTTCGAATGGGTGAGCCGAGCGCCGACCGCCTCGGCGCGCTGGAAGGCGACCCCCCTCGCTTCGCGAGCGTCCCCGCCGCCCGGCGGCTGAGCGACCCGCCCGCGTCCATCCGGTTGCGCGGAGGCACGTGATGGAATTCGGCCCGCTCATTGGAATCGTCGTCGCGCTGCTTTGCATCCTCGTGGGCAACGCTCTCGAAGGCGGGCACATGGGTTCGATGGTCGGCGGCCCCGCCGCGCTCATCGTCGTCGGAGGAACCATCGGTGCCGTCATCGTGCAATTCCCAGGTTCCACTCTGCTCGGCGCCGTGAGCGCCGCCGGAGCTACGTTCAAGAAGTCGAAGGTGGACGCCGCCAAGCTGGTCGACGAGATCGTCGACTACGCGAACCGCGCCCGCCGCGATGGGATTCTTGCGCTCGAGAAGGTCGTCGGAAACTCGTCGCATCCGTTTCTCTCCAAGGCTCTGACGATGGCGATCGACGGAGCCGATTCGACGGCCCTTCGCCAGACGATGGAAATCGCGATTGGTCAGCACGAGGAGCACGGTGAGGACGGTGCAAAGGTGTTCGAAGCGATGGGAGGCTACTCGCCGACCGTCGGAATCATCGGCGCGGTGCTCGGCCTCATCCACGTCATGAGCAATCTCAGTGACATCGGTGCGGTCGGACACGGCATCGCGGCGGCGTTCGTGGCTACGATTTACGGCGTCGCGGTCGCCAACATCCTTTTCTTGCCGTTCGCGGGCCGAATCAAGCTCGGCGTTCGCGACGAAGTGCAGCGGATGGAGCTCATGCTGACGGGCGTCCTAGCCATCCAGGAGGGAATGAACCCGAAGCTCGTGCGCGAGCGCCTGAGCGAGTTCCTGCACCAGCACGCGGGCGGCAAGAAGGGCGACGGTCAGGCCCTCAAAGAAGCACGGGCGACCTGAGTCATGCGCAAGAAGAGACATCCGGAACACGTGAACCACGAGCGATGGCTCGTGAGCTACGCCGACTTCATTACCCTGCTCTTCGCGTTCTTCGTCGTCATGTTCGCCGTCTCGCAGGTGGACTCGAAGAAAATGGGTCGGTTCACCGAGGCCTTTTCCAAGGCGGTGGGTATCGACGTGTTCCCGATGCACGGCGAGAGCATTCTCTCGGGGGGAAAGACGCCGGACGAAACCCCCTCTTCGTCGAGTCAAGGGATGTCCTCGGTGCTCGAAGACCTGCTTTCCGCGCTCAACAAACTGGCCGAGAACAACGACGCCCTTCAGGGTCTGCAAGTCATCAAGATGCGCCAAGAGCTGGTGCTGCGACTGCCCGAGGGGGTCTTCTTCGACAGCGGCGATGCGCGGGTGAAGGAGGCGACGAGCCGAATGTTCAAGGTCCTCACGCCCGAGCTGAAGAAGCGCAGTCTCGAGGTACGCATCGAGGGCCACACGGACAACCGTCCCATCTCCAGCGGCAGATTCCGATCGAATTGGGAGCTTTCGACCGCACGCGCCGGCGCCGTGATGGCCGTCATCCTCGCCGAGGGCATGCCGCCCGATCGAATGTCGATCGCCGGATATGCCGAGTACAGGCCGATTGCAGACAACGGGACGGACGAAGGACGACGGCAAAACCGCCGCGTGGACATCGTCGTCACCGCCATCGCAGAGAAAGACCAGAAGGAATGACCGTTCGTCGAACCTTCGCTTTCGTGCTCCTCGCCGCCAGCGCGTGGGGAACGCGCACGGACGTGGCGCGCGCCCAGCAATACCTCATCGGGGGGAGCATCGCCGCCTCGTCGGGCGTCGAAGGTGGTGGGGCGCAAAACGCGCTCTCGCTAACGCGAGCACGTTTGCGCATCGGGGGCGACATCCGAATCGACGAGTCGCCCGACGACATTTTCGAGTTCGCCGCAATCGCCGAAGTCGAGCCCCGAAGCGGCTTCGGGGCGGACATTCGATACGCACGCGCCGCCGGCGATCGCTTCGTCGTCGATGTGGGCCTATTGGCCATCGTGGCCCCCGCTTCGCTCTACGGAGCCTGCGCAAGTTTCAATTACCGTTTGCCCATCTCCAAGCGTGCCCAAATAATCGTCGGCCCCGAGGCGGACTTCTTTTTCCTGGGGTCGGACCTTCCGGACGGCACGGTATTGTGGGAGTTGCGCCTTCAGGGGGGTCTGCGTGTGGATCTCTGATCGAACGCGACACGCGCTCCTCGCGGTCCTTCTCGTCGGCGCGCCGTCCGGATGCGGCGCGGGCTCGGACTGTTTTCGATACAGCGATTGCGATCCTGGTCTCACGTGCGCTTACGGGTCTTGCGTACTCCCACCCCAGCAGGACGGCGCCACGGGCGACGACGGCGAGAGCGCCGTGTTCGACTTCGATTCGGGGACGACGGTAACGGAGGACTCTGGGACGGGCTTCGTCGTGAGCGACGACTCGGGCTCGGGCTTCGTAGTAACCGGAGACTCGGGTTTCGCGGCGAGCGGGTCCGCGAGCGATGCGGACACGGACGCGCCGGCCGAATGACGTAGCGTCAACCTACCGGCGATCTCGCCACTCCGCAGAGCGAGCGCCCACTGTGGGGGCGGAGCCTTGGGTCGAGGGAAGCTTTCTGAGGGCGTGTTTCGAGGGCGGACGGGGCTGGCACCGAACTCGCATTCGTCACTCCCCATGTTCCGATCGCTGAACGTCGCCGCAACTGGAATGACCGCGGAGGAGACCCAACTCGACACCATCGCCAACAACCTCGCGAACGCGAACACTGCCGGCTACAAGAGCCAGACCGCCCAGTTCGAGGATCTGCTCTATCAGAACGCCCGCGTCGCCGGCCCAAACGCCACCGGTGCGGTAGCTCCAACGGAGACGCAAATCGGGACGGGCGTGCGGGTCGTCGCGACCACGCGAAGTTTCTCGCAAGGCACGCTGCAGCAGACGGGCAACCCGCTCGATCTCGCGATTCAAGGCGACGGCTTTTTCGCGGTGATGAAACCGACGGGCGAGATGGCATACACGCGCGCAGGCTCATTCCAGCTCGACGCCCAGCGTCGTGTCACGACGAGCGCCGGCCTTCCGATCGAGCCGCCGATTTCGATTCCCGCCAACGCGACGAACATCACCATCGCGGCGGACGGCACCGTCAGCGCGCAGCAGCCTGGCACGTCGACATCGACGAGCATCGGTCAGATCCAGCTCACGACGTTTCCCAACCCCAATGGCCTGAGGTCGGACGGGCAGAACCTGTTCTCGGCGACGTCGTCGAGCGGCGAGCCGACCACCGGCGCCCCGACGGTCGACGGGCGCGGGTCGCTGATGCAGGGATCTACGGAAGGGTCGAACGTCGACGTAGTCGACCAGATGGTCTCGATGATTCGCACGCAGCGCGCGTACGAGATCAACTCGAAAGTAATTTCGGCGGCCGACGAGATGCTTCGCAACGCCACGCAGAACCAATGACCCCCCGCACGTTGGTGGCTTTGGTGCTGGTTCTATCCGCCGCGCTGGCGCAGTCACCGGCCGTCGCAGGACCGACTCCGCAGGTGCCGGTCACGACTACGCGAATTCACCTGAAGGACCTCTTTCCGGACATCGACGCGGCGGCAGCGGAGGTCGATCTCGGCCCGTCCCCTCCGGCGGGCGGCTCCAGGCTGGTAACTCGCGCGGACATCGTCGCGGCGCTCGACGCCAAGCAGATCCCCGTCCCGCAATCGATGCCCGACGCGGTGCGGGTCGTGCGCGGCGCACGGCACGTTGCGGCTGCGGAGATGAACGCAATCGTGCGAAGCGCTCTGGACAACAAGCCGCTCGGCCGCGGCGTGGCGCTCGCCGCCGTGCGTGCCGATCGATCGGTAGACGTCGCCGACGGTTGGACGCGCGTCGATATCGACGTCCCGCGCGCGCCCAAGAGGGCCGGCACCTTCACGACCACGGCCATCGCGTCGTTCTTCGTGGGCAACGACGTCATCGCGCGAATTCCGGTGCGGGTCGATTTGACCGTGTCCGCCGATGGGGCGACCTATGACACGATTCGGGGAGCGGCGGTGATGTTGGTCGTGCGCCGGAGTACGGTTGAAGTGCGCGCCCCCGGCTTCGCCGCCGCCGACGGCGACGTGGGAGACGTCATCCCCGTACAGCTACGTCCATCGGGACGGACCATTCGTGCTCGGTTGTCGACCAAGGACGAGGCCGTGGCACTCGAGGACGGCCAATGAAGCTCTGGCGCGCGGCCCTCATCGCAATCGCTCTGGACTCCGTATGCGCATGCGGGCCACGCCACGTGGCACCGTTCACGCCGCGCCAGCGTATCTACAATGGCGGCGGCTACGCTCAGAAGGACGCCTCCGCAAAGCCCGCCCCCGGGTCGCTCTTCAGCGAAGCGAACCCCGGATACCTCGAAGACACGCGCGCCGTTCGGACCGGCGACTTCGTCATGGTCAACATCAATGAGAGCGCCGACGCCCAGGGCGATTCCAGCACCAATCTGAGCCGGGACAGCAGCGCGAACATGGCCGTGAGCGGCATGATGGGCATCATCCCTGCTCTCAAGCGGGCATATCCGGACATCGATCCGTCGCAGCTCGTCGCCTTCGCAAATACCGCCGCCTTCAACGGCTCGGGAACCACCGAGCGAAAGGGCCAGCTGAACGGAAGCATTGCCGTTCGCGTCGTGAAAGAGATGCCCAACGGCGACCTCTTCATCGAGGGTACGAAGGTCGTCCTGATCAACAACGAAGAATACCATCTTTATCTTTCTGGCTTGGTCCGTCCCGCAGACATCGCTCAGGACGACTCCATTTCGTCGACGCGTATCGCAGACGCCCAGATCGAGTTTACCGGCCGCGGCGACGTCGCCGACCAGAACCGAAAAGGCTGGTTTGCCAGGCTTCTCGACACGCTCAATCCTCTATGAACCGAAGGTCCTACACCGTGCTCCGCAAACCACTCGCTCTCTTGAGTATCGTCGGCCTCGTGCTCGGCGCGATCCTATCGTGGTCGTCGAGCGCCAGGGCCGACCGACTTCGCGAGCTCGTCGAGGTCGCAGGCGCCCGGGACAACCAACTCGTCGGCTTCGGGATCGTCACGGGCCTCGCCGGCACCGGGGACGACGTCAGCGTGCCGTTCACGCAGCAAGCCGTGCTTTCGATGCTGCGCCGCCTCGGCGTTCAGGCAGACCCGACGCAGCTCCGAATGCGCAACGTCGCCGCGGTGACGGTGACCGCCACGCTCGTGCCGTTCGCAAAACAAGGGACGAAAATCGACGTCACAGTCTCCTCGCTCGGCAACGCCCGAAGCCTCTCCGGCGGCGTCCTCGTACAGACGTTGCTCAAGGGTGGCGATCAGCGCGTTTACGCGGTGGCCCAGGGCAGCTTGCTCGTCGGAGGTTTCGACGCGCACGGAGCGAGCGGGAGTTCGGTCCGCAGCGGGGCCACGACGACCGGACGGATCCCCGAAGGAGCCCTCGTCGAACGCGAGGTGCCGACTTCGTTGGTTGCCGACGGGGCCCTCCACCTGGAGCTTCGAACACCAGGCTTCACGGTCGCCTCCCGCGTCGTCGAAGCGATCAACAAGAAGTTTGCCGGGTCGGCGAGCGCCGTGGACGGCGGCGCCGTCGCGGTACACCTGCCGGCCGGATACGAGACACGCGTCGTCGACTTCGTCGCGGCGCTCGAGGACGTAGAGGTCACCCCCATCCGCCCCGCCCGCGTGGTCATCAACGAGCGCACGGGCACGATCGTCGCGGGCGGCGACGTTCGCCTCGCACCGGTGGCAGTCGTTCACGGAAGCCTGAGGATCGTTGTGAAGGAAACGCCTACCGCGTCGCAGCCCACCGCGCCCTTTGGACAAGGGACAACCGTCGTGACGCCTCGAACGGACATCGAAACAAGCGAAGGCCAACGGTCGATTGCCTACGTGCCCGCCGCCCCGACGCTCGCGGACGTCGCGTCGGCACTTGGCACCCTGGGGCTGTCGCCGCGGGAGATGGCAAGCGTCCTGCAAGCATTGCGGAGCGCAGGAGCCCTCGAAGCAGAGGTGGTGGTCGAATGAGCATCGGCATCGCACCCGTAGTCACTCCCCCGTCGGTCGGCCAAGCGGCCCACGACCCGCGGATCGAAAAGCTGCGGCACGCCGCCGGAGAATTCGAGTCGCTGCTGGTCAAGCAGATGCTCAAGTCGGCGAAGATCGGCGGCGGAGGAGGAGCCGAAAAGCCGGGCGGATACGCGGACATGGCGGTCGACGCCCTTGCGTCGGCCATCGAGAAGGGAGGGGGCTTGGGGCTGGCCCATCGAATCGAGCAGGCGATCGCCCACAGCGTAGCAAAGGGAAGCCCGAACACTCCGAAAGGCGGGTAGACGCTAAAGCTCACAGCGAGTCCGCCGTTCTCCCTGATCGCAAGCACAGAACTTCGAGGGAGCCGGGATGCGAATTGTCGATACCTACGGCAGATTCAATGTGGGCGGTACAGAAACGGCGCGTAAAGGGGCGGCGGCCGGAGCTGCGCCCAACGCGAGCGCCGAGGACGCGAAGGGCGCGGCGAAGTCAGGAAGTGACGCAGTCACGGTTTCCGCGCAAGCGCACGAGCTCGCGCAAAAGGCCTCGGCCTCGGCCGATGCGGCCAAAGTCGCAAATCTGCGCGAAGCCATTCAAAACGGATCGTTCAAGATCGACCGAGAGGCGATCGCCAAGCGATTGGTAGACGGAGGATAGTAAGCCATGAGCAGCGACGCGATCACTGAGCTAGAGGAGCTTCTTCGCGAAGAGCGAGAGGCCATTCGGCAGCTCGACAGCGCGCGCGTGCTCGCCTACGCCGAGCGCAAACAGGCCCTGGTCGAATCCTTAAAGGAAGGCGGCGGGCTGCTCTCGGAAGAGAACGCGAAGCGCCTGCGCGCGGTCGCGCCGGCTCTGCGTCACAACAGCGTCCTACTCGCGCACGCTCGTGACGTACTGCGCGATGCGCTCGTCGCCGTTCGAGCAGACGTGGGACCGGTCCTCCCGAACCGGCCCCGGCCTGCCGCCGGTGCAGTGCCGCGAATGATTTCGGTGCGGGGCTGACGTGGGAACCCTCAACGCTCTGCTCGGAACGATTCAGGACGGCCTGGCGGCTCAGCAGGCCGGCCTCGACGTCACCGGGCAGAACATCACGAATGTCAGCACACCCGGGTACGTCGACCGGAGCGCCGTTCTCGAGGAGCAGCCTCTCGGCGGCGTCAACGTCGCCGAGATCCAACGGTCGTTCAACTCGTTCACCTATTCCCAGGTGCTCGTCGCACACGGCCAGAATACCTCGTCGCAAACGCTCAGTAGCTCGCTTGGTGAGGCGCAGGCCCTGGTTGCGCCCCAAGGCGGCGCCGCCGTCAGCGATACGATGAATGCCTTCTTCTCGTCGCTCCAAACCCTGACTGCGAATCCGAGCGATCCGTCCACGCGCTCGGCCGTCCTGGCCAGTGCTTCGCAGCTCGCCCAGAGCTTCTCGACGACCGCGAACGGCCTTTCGCAACTCCAGAGCTCGATTTTTTCGCAGGCGCAGTCCGACGCGACCGCGCTGAACCAAACTCTCTCCCAGATCGCGGCGCTCAACTCTCAGATTGCCCAAGCTCAGGCGGGTGGAGACAACGCCCCCGACCTTCGCGATCAGCGCGATGCGCTCGTCACGACCGTGGCGGACACCATCGGCGCCAAGGTCGTGACCGATCCGTCGGGGAGCGTCACCCTGTTCGCGGCGGGCGGCGTCCTCGTCAGCGGCACCAAGGCCTCGACGCTCGACGTTTCTCTCGACCCGTCCGGGTCCATGAAGTTTGCGCTGAGCAATCCCGGAGGCGTGCCCATCGATCTGACCTCCGGCGTCACCGAGGGCAAGCTCGGTGGCCTGCGGGAAGCTCGCGACGTCGACATCGCGAACACCGCGACGCAGCTCGACCAGCTGGCCTACAACTTCTCGAACGCCGTCAACTCGGTCCAGTCCGCAGGCTACGGTCTCGACGGCGTCAGCGGGCGACCGCTCTTCACGCCGCCAGCTACGGTCGCGGGCGCGGCCGCCGCCATGTCGGTCGATCCGTCGGTGGCGGGCCAGCCCGGCAACATCGGCGCGGCGGCCAGCGCGCAGGACGTCCCGGGGGGAAACGATGTCGCCGTCGAGCTGGCGCAGCTCGCGACGCAGCCCCTGAACGGCGGCGGCTCGCCCTCTTCGCAGTTCGCGTCGCTGGCGTCCCAGCTGGGGAGCGCGAAGTCGGCGGCGGACACCGACGCAGCGACGCGCGCCGACATGGTGACCCAGGCCGAGAATCTCAATAGCAGCGCCAGCGGCGTGTCGCTCAACGAAGAGATGGTCAACCTGACCCGGTTTCAGCAGGCCTTTCAAGCGTCCACGCAAGTGCTCCAGACGACCGACACTCTCCTCAGCGATTTCATGACGGCGATGTCAACGGCGTGACGAAGGACGTTTGCGAATGCGTATCACCGAGGCAATCAACCTAAACAACGTGCTGCTCTCCGAGTCTCGCGCGTCGCAGCAATTGGCCACGCTCACGCAACAGGCCTCTTCAGGCCTGCGAGTGTCCCAGCCGTCGGACGATCCTGCGGCCTATGCGTCGATCGTCCAACGCAACGCGGGGATCGCTGGTGTGCAAGCCCGTCAGACGGCCGCCACCAACGCCGGCGCAGACCTCGATCTGGCGGGCAACATTCTGGATCAGGCGACGACGTTGATCCAAAAGGCGCAGGCCGTCGCCGTCGAACAAGCGAGCGGCACGCAGACCCCGGCGTCTCGATCCAATGCCGCAGACGAGATCAACGCTCTCAATCAGCAGCTTCTCGCGCTGGCGAACAGCCAAGGCACCGGCGGGGCCTATCTGTTCGGCGGTACCAAGACAGACACTCCGCCCTTCGACTCGCAGGGCAACTTCCTCGGCAACGACGGCACGACCCACGTCGAAGTGGCTACGGGCGTCCTGGCGGCGTCGAACGCAAGCGGGGCGCAAGCGTTCACTGCCGCTGGCGGGCGAGACGTGTTCGCCGATATACAGGCGCTTTCCACGGCGCTGAGCAACAACGACCCAGCCGGAATCCAAACAGCGATCGGCAACCTCAATGCTTCTCAGCAACAGGTCATTGCCGCTCAGGTCGACACCAACGAACGCGCCGATCGCTTGCACTCCGCGACGACGGCGATGGGTACGGCGCTGACGCAAATGCAGGTCGCCCTCGCACCCGTGCAGGACGCCGACGCGGCGACGACCCTTTCGAACCTCGCCTCGACCCAGGACGCCTACCAAACGGCCATCCAGGTCAACAAGCAGATCTTGTCGCTCTCTCTGGCCCAAAACGGATAAAGGAAGGCACGGCGCATGCTTATCTTGCAGAGAAGAGTGGGGCAGCGAATTGTCGTCAGCGGCGGAATCGAAATCACGGTGACTTCGGTTTCGAAACGAGGGGTGCGGCTCGCGGTGAGCGCACCTCCCGGCGTGACGGTTCTGCGCGGAGAAGTCTACGACGACGTGGCCCAGGCCAATGCCCGGGCTGCCGACTTCGAAGGCACGGAACTCGACGACGGTTCAATCGCCTCGCAAGGAGAGCAAGATGCGCGTAGCAGGTACTAGGTTTGGGGAGCTCGAGCTGGACGACGCAAAAGCGATCGTTTTTCCGCGTGGACTCATCGGTTTTCCCGATGCCCGGAGGTACGTCCTCCTCGAGCCCCGCGGCCCGGGCCACGTCGCCTGGCTGCAGTCGCTCGACATCCCGGAACTGGCGTTCCCGGTGATCAACGGCGGCGCGATCGCCGGGACGTACCCGGAACCGGCTCCCGCGAAGCTCGCGCGCGACGCCGGAATCGCCGCGTCCGACGTGGCCGTGCTGGTCATCGTCGCGGCGACCAAGGGAAAAGGGCTGGTCGCCAATCTCCTGGCGCCTCTCGTCATCGATCTCGAGTCCCGCTCGGGGGCTCAGGTCGTACTCGACCCCATGCAATATGCTGCAGCCGAACCGCTCAAGCTGGGTAGTCCGCCGGCCGAGGCCACCACGAACGCCTAGTTGAGAGAAGGACCCTTCTAAAGGTCCTTCGTCGGCCGCCGTTCGCTCTCTTCGGAGGCGCACGTGGCACTCGCACAAGAGTTCATGCCGGATGACGTCGCAGAAGAAGGCGACCCGCTCGACCGGCCCAGCAACCCGCGCGGTCGCCAATCGGAAGAGGGGCGGCTGGCGCGCATGGTGCGAGAGCTCCACGAGCTGGAGGACGATATCGCCGCGAAGCTGACGGCCGCCGAGCGCCTGCTCGTGCAACTGGAATCGCGGCGGATTCACGAGGACGGCGGCTATGCGTCGCGCGCCGAGTTCGAGGACAGAATGATGGCGAGCACGCCGGTGTTGCGTGCGATGCGCGAGGCCGTCCCCCCCTCACCGGCCCCGAGCGCGAAGTTGAGCGTAGCCAAGCGCGACCCGGCCGACGCTCGCGCGCGGCAGACGAGAGCGCTCACGGCCATTGCACGGGCGCTCGAGCGCCTCCGCGCCATCGACGGGGAAATTTTTCAGTGCGCGACCGCCGCGCGGTCGACGCTCTGCACAATCGAAGGGATGCGCATCTTCGATGAATGCGGTTACGTCTCGTTCGAGGAGTTCCTCGAACGAGCGCTCGGGCCGAGCCCGATCCTAGCGAGCGTCATGGCGCTCGTCGCGGCGGCGCCGCCAGCGGCCACCGCCGAGGAGAAGAGCGAGCCCCACCCGCCGGTGGAAGAGGCCTCCGAAGACGTTCGCTCCCCGGTCGACGATTTTGTCGCGAGCCCGTTCCCCGAGTCCGAGTCGACTGCATTCTTCGAACAGCCCCCGCCATTCGCCCCGTCAGACGGGGGCGAGCCCGCGGCCGACCCGATCGCCGAGGCGCCGGGGGCGAGCGACGGCCTCGGAGCATCGGAGGCTGTGAGCTCGACTGGGTCAGGTCGATCCCGGCGACGCCTAGGCGGTATCGTCGTTTCGTTGATTCTGTGCGCCGCCGCGACGGTAGCCGGCGCGGCCGCGGGGGTCTGGACCGGGGTTGTCGCCAGAGCGCACACCATCGGCGAACCGACCGCCGACGCATCCGTCGCGGGTCACCCGTCTGCAACGAGCGAAGCTGCCGAACCTTCGAGCAAGAGCCCGCGCGCGGAAAAAGTTCGAGCCGCCGAGCCCTGACGTCCGCCGTCACAAGGGCAGCACGCGCCCGGCGACGTCCAGCCTGCGACGCAAACGAATGTCGGCCGAAGACGCCGCGGCCAGGATTTCATAGGGACCCGGATCGACGGTCCATTGCTTTTTGGAATCGTCCCAGTAGGCAAATGCCCTCGGCTCGAGGGTCAGGGAAATCGGCTTGGTCTCGCCCGGCGCAAGCGCGACGCGCATGAATCCTTTGAGCTCTTTCGGCGGGCGGGCAGCGCTCGACTTGGGCGGCGCCACGTAGACTTCGACAATCTCGTCGCCGTCGCGCTTGCCGGTATTCGTCACCTTCAATGTCAGCGTGACCGAACCGTCCGCCGCCGCCGTGGCGTCGAGATCCGAGTAGGCAAACGTGGTGTAGCTCATCCCGTAGCCAAACGGGAACAGCGGAGCGGTCTTCTTCGAGTCGAAGCCCCGGTAGCCAACGAAAACCCCCTCCGTGTACGGCGTCTTGCCGTTCTGGTTTAGATTGTAATAAGGAGCGCTCGGGTAATCTTCGTATCGTTTGGCGAACGTCACGGGCAGCTTGCCCGACGGGTCCACGTTTCCGAAGAGCACATCGGCAACGGCGCGGCCGCCTTCTTCGCCGGGATACCAGGCCCAGACCAGCGCAGGCACGCGGTCCAAGAATGGTTGC
>JBAULD010000794.1:0-13094 GCA_049578005.1 Polyangiaceae bacterium | reverse complement strand
CTCCAGGGCATGCCATCCATTTCACGGAAACCGGCCAATGGCCGCGAGTACGTCGAGCCGGGCCTGGCGAGCCGTGTCGGAGGCAATCTCGACCTGAATCTCCGCGTCGCGCGAGGTCTGCTCGGCGTCGATGACCTCCAGGTTGGTCGTGGCCCCGCCCCGGTAGGCCGTGCCCGCGAGGCTCAAGGCTTCGGCGGCGAAGCGGGCGGCGTCTCGCGATCGGGCGAGCGACGCTTCGGCGCGCCGCAGCGTCTCGAAGGCCGCGCGGACGTCGGACCGAGTCTGTCGCACCGTTCCTTCGAGCGAATCTGCCGCTTCGCGCGCGAGAGCCTCACGCTCCTTTTCCAGCCCGTAACGGAGGCCGCCGTCGTAGAAGGGGACGGTCAGCGCGACTTGGCCCTGCCAGCCGGTCGACGGCGTCTGCGACGTAGGTGGCTCCTGGTAAAACGGTTGAAAGATTGCGCTGACGAACGGCGAATAGTCCGTCCAGCTGTCCCGGTGCACCTGATCGGCGGCGCGCCGTCGCCGGTCCGCGGCCACGACGTCCGCGCGAGTCTTCGTCCCCTCGTCGATGGCCGTCGCCAGCGTCGGGGCCGGCGCGAAATCGGGCTCCTCCGCGCTGTCGACGGGGACATCGAGTCCGACGAGGACGCCGAGCGCCTCCTGAGCGCTGTCAATCATCGCGTACGACGTCTGGACCAGGGACTCGTCGGCAGACACCTGCTGCGCCGCACGAACCTCGTCGAGTCGGTTGCCGACGCCGCCCGCGTAGCGAGAGTGCGCGTAATCGAAGTGCGCTTTTGCCGTGTCGCGCGCGCGAATGTTCGCCTCGAGCAGGCGCTTTTGCGCGAAGACGGCAAGGTAGGCGTGTCCCGTCGCGACGGCGACCGTTCGACGTGTATCCATCGCGGCCGCCTTCGATACGTCCACATCGTTCCGTGCGTGGGCCCATTGCGCCCAGGCTCGGGGATTCACGAGCGGGACACTCAGCGTCGCCTCGAGGTTGACCTGACCTTTCGGCTCCGTGACGAACCCTTCGAAGACGCGATCTCGGTCCAGCCGGAGGTAGGTCCCCGTACCGTAGAGCGTGGGCAGCGATTGCGCGCGCACTTCCTCGACCAGAGCTCGCGCTCGATTGATCTCTTCACGCGCGACCAGCAGCGTCGGGTTGTGCTCCGTTGCTCGACGGACGGCCTCCGTCATGGTCATCCGCACCGGCTCCTCTGCGACCGCGTCGGTCCGAACGAAGAGCACTGCGAGCACGCACGCGACCCGGCAGTCCGGCGAGGCGGTCATGGGGCCTTTGCTCCCGTGTCCGCCGCGGAGATCACTTGAACGGCGTCGCCCTCTCCGACTTCGACCGGTACGTCGAGGCCGATGGTCTCGCCCCCGGAGAGCCCGCGCAGGACGCGGACGGCCTGCCCCGTGTTGTAGCCGAGGTCGACCTCGGTGTAATGCGCGCGGCCGTCGCTCACCAGGCACACCGACGTCTTGCCATCGCGCACGACGATCGCGTCGTCCGGTACGACGGGCGATGGGGGGCTGGCAAGGCGGAGCTCGACGTGCGTGAAGGTGCCGGGGAGCACGTGCCAGGGGCGGTTGTCGAGGTCGATCTCCACCTGCATCGTGCGCGTTCGCGGATCGAGCGCTCCGGAAGCATACGTCACGGCGCCCGGGATGCGCTTCGCCGGCAGCTCGTCCTGCCATATCGTGACGGGGTCACCGGTGCGGACAAAGGGGGCCACGTCTTGCCCGACGTGGATGAAGATCCGCAGGGTGTCGGTATCGGCGAGATCGACGATCGGGACGGCGCTCTGCGTCGCGCCGGTGGCGGCGGGGACGAGCGCGCCTGGGTCGACATAACGGGCGCTGACCACTCCGTCGAACGGCGCGCGAACGATCGTGTACGAAAGGACGTCGGCCGCGCGGGCCAGAGTCGAGTCGGCGACGCGCGCTTGAGCGACGGCGTTGTCGCGATCTTGGAGGGACACGACTCCGCTCGGCGCGAGTCGCTCGGCGCGCTCGGCGTTGATCTTGGCGATTGCCCGGTCGTGTCTGGCCGTGACGACGTCCTTTTCGTTCTCGGGCGACTCGAGTCGCGCGAGGATCTCGCCCTTCTTCACGCGCTGCCCGCGCTCGACCCGGACCTCGCGGACGTACCCGCTGACTTTCGCGTAGAGAGTCGTCTGGTTGTAGCCGTACACGTCGCCGGGCAAGGTCACTGTACGTTCGCCGGGCGTCGTCTGTACTTGCATGACGGAAACCCGGATTCCTTTCGAGCGTTCGCGTTCGAGCGACGCGCGCTCGCTTCGCTCGACCTCGTGCTTTCGCACGCGCAGGACCAACACGGCGACGGCTGCCGCAAGGACGACGACGACCCCCGCGATCACGGCGAGGCGCCGCGCCCGCGGGGACGGCTCGCTCGGACCGGGCAGCCCCGAATCGGCTTGGACGGTCATCAGGCCCCTTCGGTTCGGTGGGCGCGGTCGGCCTCGGCCACGGCGCGGTCGTGCACCGCGGCGACGGGCTGCTTTCGGCGCAGCACGGCGTACGCGCAAGGAATGACGATGAGCGTGGCGAAGGTCGAGACCGTCAGTCCGCCGATGACCGCTCGGCCGAGCGGCGCGTTCTGCTGTCCGCCCTCGCCAAGACCGAGTGCCATGGGCAGCATTCCGAGGATCATCGCCGCGGCCGTCATCAAGACCGGGCGAAGGCGCGTTAGCCCCGCGTTCGCCGCGGCGTCCGAAGGCCCGATGCGCTCGTCCCCCATGCGCGCGTCGTTCGCGAAGTGAACGAGCAAGATGCTGTTCGAGGCGGCAATTCCGATCGCCATGATGGCTCCCATCAGGGATTCCACGTTCAACGTCGTCCGCGTGATCGCCAGCATCCAGAGGACGCCGCTCAACGACGCCGGCACGGCGAGCATGATGAGCAGCGGGTCGATCCACGATTGGAAGAGGACGACGAGAAGAAGGTAAACGAGGGCAATCGCAAGGATCATCCCGAGCCCCAAACGACCGAACGCCGCGAACATCGTCTGCGGCTGCCCCATCACTTTCACGTCGACCCCGGGCGGCAGCTTGCCCAGCCGCTTCAGCGACGCGTCGATGTCACGGGCGACGCCTCCGAGGTCGCGGCCTTCGACTCCGCACTGCACGTCGATCGTGGGCTGCACGGTGTCGTGGTGAATCGACGATCGAGTCACGATGCGGCGCGCTGCGGAGAACGAGCCGAGGTAGGGAGCGACGACCGCCGGGAAGGCGGTCGGCGGCATCTGCGTCGGCGGGGCATATCCGGCCGTCGTCATCGTCGCGGCCGCCGATCCGCCGGCGGTGACGGGCGTGGTCATCAGCGCCTCGACGTTGTCGACGTGGTAATAAGGCGTCTGGACGGCGACCGTGTAATTCACGCCGTTTTTTGGGTCGACCCAGAAGTTCGGGGACACGAGCGAGCTCGACGTCAGCGAAGTCAGCAAGCTGCTGGCGATGTCGCGCTCGGTCAACCCGAGCTCGAACGCGTGCTCCCGGTCGACGTCGACGCGAAACGACGGATGATCGAGGACCTCACCCAATCGAACGTCGACGGCGCCTGGGATTGCCTGGAGCTCGCGCTCGATGCGGAGCGCGAAGGGGACCGCGTCGGTGTATTGGCGCGCCTGGACCTCCACGTCGATCTGCGAGGGCATTCCGAAGTTCAGCACCTGGCTGACGACGTCGGCCTGCTCGAAATAGAGCGTGGAGCCCGGGAACCCCTGGCGCACTTCGCGCCGGATCCGATCCTGATAGGCCAGGATCGAGTGGTGCTCGGGCTTGAGGCCGACGGTGACCTCCACGTCTTCGTCGTTGGCGTTCGCGCTCGGGACGAAACCGAGGTTGTAGAAGATCGGGACGCCGAGGTTGTCGTCGATCGCGTCGAGCTCGTCGGGGGGAACGATCGCTCTCACGCGCTGCTCGACCGCGTCGACGATGCGCTCGGTCTGCTCGATCCGCGTTCCCCGTGGGGCGCGCAGGTGGAAGCGCATCAGGCCCGCGTCCACACTGGGAAAGAAGTCCAGACCGATGGGCTCGTACAGCATCCCGCTGACTCCGACGAACACGATCGCCGCCGCCAGCACGAACTTGGGGTGCGCCATGGCCGCCCGGAGAACCGCTCCGTAGCGATCGCGGAGCCCGTCGAGCCCGCGGCGCCGAACGCGGTCGGCGCGCGCCCAGAATCCGGGGCGCGTCGCTCCGGAGGCGTCGCGCTCGTCCTCGAGCTTCTCCTTCGAGAGGAGCATGGAAGAGAGCGTCGGGACGAGGGTCCGCGACAGCAGATAGGACGCCAGCATCGAGAAGACGACGGCGAGGGCCAGCGGGAAGAACAGGAACTTCGCGGGTCCGGTCAGGAGGATGACGGGAAAGAAGACGATGCAGATGGACAGAGTCGCGGCGAGGGCAGGCAGCGCGACCTGCCGCGCGCCGTCCAGGATCGCGACCAGGATGGGCTTGTTCTCGGTGCGGTTGCGGTTGATGTTCTCGACTTCGACCGTGGCATCGTCGACGAGCATGCCGATGACGAGCGAGAGACCGCCGAGCGTCATCAGGTTGAACGTTTGCCCCGTCACCCTCAAGCAGCAGATGCCGACCAAGATGCTCATCGGAATCGAGATGCAGACGATGAGGGTGCTGCGCCAGCTCCCGACGAACGCAAGGACCATGAGGGCCACGAGGCCCCCGGCGATCGCCGCTTCGCGGACGACGCCGACGACCGCGGCTCGCACGAACGTCGACTGGTCGAAGGCCAGGTGAAGCTCCATGCCCTGCGGAGCGATCGCCCGCAGGCTGGGGAGCATTTCCTTGACGGTATCGACGACGGCGAGCGTGGAGGCGTTCGACTTCTTGAGGATCGCCAGATACGTGGCGCGGCGGCCGTCGACGCGCACCACGTTGGTTTGCAGCGCGTAGCCGTCGTAGACGCGGGCGACGTCGCCCAGGTAGACGGTCGCGCCGTCGACGATCTTCACCGGAATCCTGTTGAAGTCGGTCGTCGTCGCCGGGCTTCCGTTGATGAGGACGTCGTAGTTCGAGTCGCCGAAGCGGGCTGTTCCTGCGGGCAGGATGACGTTCTGGGCGAGGATGACGTTGACGATGTCTTGAGGAGACGTGCCCCTTGCCTGCGCGCGAGCGGGGTCGATCTCGACCATCACCTCGCGCTGTTTCCCGCCGTAGGGAGCCGGCGTAGACAGGCCGGGGATATTGAAGAGCCGGACACGAAGGAAGTTCAGGCCCCAGTCGAAGAGCTGCTGCTCGGTCGCCGTGCCGGAAAGGGTGAGCTGCGCGACCGGCACGTTGGACGCGTTGAACTGGAGCACGACCGGAGGCTGAATTCCGGGGGGCATGACTCGAGATGCCGACAGCGACGCCGACGTGATCTGCGCGATGGCGCTGCCGATGTCCGAGCCGGTCTCGAAGTAGATGCGAAGCACCGAGGTCGAGTCGATCGTCTGCGAGTCGATTCGAGTGACTCCGCTGACCGAAGTCGAGATGCTTCGCTCGCTGATGAACGTCACTCGGCTCTCGAGGTCTTCGGCCGACATTCCCGGGTAATTCCAGACGACGACGACGACGGGAATGTTGATGGCGGGGAAGATGTCGACCTCGGTGGTCGCCGCTGCAAGCGCCCCGAGCAGCAAGACGACGAGGCAAAACGCCGCGACGGTGAACGGACGTCGGAGCGCGAGGCGGACGATCCACATTTTTCGGCCGCGCGAGACGTGCGAGTTCGATGCCCAGCCGTTCGGGCTTCGGTACGGGGCTTGCGGCCGTTCGATGGCCCAGTTTTCGGATCAGTCCGTCTTCAGTGGCCAAGGAAACCGGTTCGAGAACGGAGCGCCCTGGGGACTCGCACACGGTCCTGGAGCTCCGCGCCCGGCAAGAAGAGCAAGTCGATCGACACCAGCGGTTGGTGGAACGCTTTACCCTCGCGCTCGGCAGACCTCGAACGCTCTATTTCACGCTGATCATCGTCGCCCTCTGGATCGCCTTCAACCTCCTCGCGCCGGCGATGTCGCTGCCGGCGTTCGATCCGCCGCCGTTCAGCCGAATGCAGGGCGTCGTCAGCCTGGCGGCGCTTCTCATCACGACAATGGTCCTAACCACGCAAAATCGCATGGCGCGCCACGCCGAACAGCGCGCCCATCTGGATCTCGAAGTGAACATTCTCGCAGAGCAGAAGATCGCGAAAGTCATTGCTCTCATCGAGGAGCTGCGCCGCGACATGCCCAATGTTCACAATCGACGAGATCCCGTGGCCGAGGAGATGCAGCACGCGCTCGATCCGCGCGCGGTCATCTCGGCCATCGAAGAAACGATGGCCGCGTCGACTCCCCCGGAAACGGGCGAGCCCCCTCCCGGGGAACCTTCGGGCAAGTCCGGCTCCGGGGGGCGTTGACTCCGGCTAGGGTGGGACCCTCTCGCCACAGCGCGATATCGTTGTGTGACACCTTTGCCGATGGGCGTCCGTAGTCGCTCATGGCTACCGCTCTACGCGTGCAAAACGGGCTTAGCGCACGAGCGACGAGCGAGGCATTTCGCGGCACGCGCCGTGCTTCGTCTCCCTTCGATGCGCGCGCGGCGGTGTACTCGATGCCACGATGACAAGCTTTACCGTTCCCGGCGCCGGGGGTTCGAGAGGCTTCTCTCGGTGCTCCGCCTCTTTCCGTTTCGCTGTGCCAATTGCGGTGCGCGACAGCTTCACTTCGCTGATTAGCTTCCCTTCGCCGTTTCATCCCGGTTTAGCGTGGCCCGCTCGAACGACTTTGACGCGTGCGTCACGGCACACGCTCACTCTGCCACAGTCAGGGTCACCGGCAGCGGGCCATCGGTCCGCCCCGGCGCGGGGGATCCGTCTCGCGAGATCCATCGACCCGCGTACTGCTCGCGGCCGATACGGTGGTTCATCACCGTCGTCGTCTTGTAGATGAAGCCCGGTCGCCACAGCTTGGTCGGGAGCGAAGGCGGGATCGCCATGGCGCGATCGGTGATGTCGGGAGGAATGAGGCTCCAGCGCGCTCGGCCCAAGACAGTCGAACGTACGTCGAACATCAACTCTCCAATTGGCGCGGTCACCTGAAACCAGGACTCGATGCGCGGCTGCACCCCGCCGATGAGGCGCACCCCAATCAGCGAAATCCCCTGATCGAAGCGCGCCGTTGCCGTTCGGTCGAGTTGCGCGTCGATGGCCCGACGCCACCGCTCGGCTCGGGCAACGTCGCCTTGCTGCACGGCGACGTTGTGCGCGATTCGGACCTGGTCGATCGTCGTGGGCTCGCCGCCTGGGAGCAGCGCGGGTTGGCCGAGATGCGTCCGCCACTCCCATGTGAGCCATGGATCCGGTTGAGATCCCATGGTGCGGACCGGCTCGGTGCCCCCTCGGAGCAACCACTCGAGCGGGTTCGGCTCGCGCTCTTCGACTGAATACGCGTCGAGCGACGCGACCGGATCTCGCTGGTCCACCAGCCATATGTCCCCGTAGGCTTGTACGTGCGCGCCCGCCGCGATCTTTTTCTCCGAATCGGCGGTCAGACCGCTTCCCCGGGCGATCCAAAATGGATGCACGGCACCTCGATTGCCCGCCGAGGGCATTCCTGCCGGAGCGGCTTGCGCGTGAAGCGTCCAGACGTGATCCCATCCCCAGCCCGCCGAATCGTGAGCGTCCATGCCCGTCCCGCGCTGCGTTCTCGGTAGGACTACTTGGCGTACTACGGAGTGCATGTCGACGGCGCTCGGAATGAAATGCCCGTTGTCGTCGTATCGCCCGCCCGTGCGGCGCCACACCCAAAGAGACAGCACACCGTCGTGCGCCATCGCGATCGACGGGAGTAGGCCGACCGCCAGTCCGACGGCGCCTGCGACCGTCCTGGCCCTCGCCGGCGCCAGGCGCGCCAGGGTCCAGCGGACGACGACCACGAGCGTGTGAACGAGCTGCGCGAGCGCGAGTGCGTAGTAGGGGGCGAAGTAGTGTGGCCAAAAAATGTGGATGTCTGCGCCGTTCTTGAACACGACATATTGGACGATCGCGCCGAAGAGCAGGCTGAGTGCGTATATCTCTTCGTCACGGCGGAGGACGACCAGCCGCACCAAACAAACGGGTGCGGCCACTTTTCCGAGGAAGATGGCCAAGGGGGTAAAGCTGAAATCGATCCAGTTCTTTCGCGACTCGAGCACGGCCTGCAGCGGCACGCCTGCGCCGCCGCCTCGAGCCACGCCTTGCGAGAGCCAGGCGGCAATCTGGTCCGCGTAGTAGAAGAGGCCGAGCCACAACACCAGCTCGCCCACCGCGACGCCCACGGAAAGCCCCCACCAGCGTACGTAGGGTCCGAGCCGGAACGCCGGTGTCCAGCGCAATGGAAGGACGCAGCCTCGTACGAAGGCCCAAAGCAAGAGGGGTGCGACGAGAAGATAGCCGGCCCAGTCCCCGGAACATGCAAACGCCAGCCCGACGAGACTGGCGACGAGGTGACGGGGTGCCCCCGAAGCCATGTGCCGTGAATGGCCCCAAAAGAAGAGAAGGGCGCCGAAGATCGTGATTGTTTCGAGGTTCGTGTATCCCGAGAATCCGACCGCAATCGGGATGACCACGTACGCTGCAGCGGCGACTGCTCCAACCGGCTCACCCCAGTGCTCACGCGCGATCCCGTAGAGGAGCGGCGGAATGGCGGCGCTCAAGACGACGGTCGGCAGATGGACCACGAAATCGTGCTGGCCGAATATCCAAAGGAAGAGCGCTGAAAAATAGAAAGTTCCGAACGGGTGATGACAGATGTACTGAGCTTTCGTCGGCGCGCCCGTGTACCACGCCCACGATGGATAGACGGTGTGGTATTGGAGCATCGGCTCGGTCGCCATGATCGTGGCGGCACTGCCGGCGCCCAAGTGACCCGAAGCGGGGATTTCGAACAATCCCCACGCGGCGGTGAAGAGAAACCAGGCGCTCGACAGTGCGACCACGGCGCGGGCCGTCCAATCCACCTTCGAAACGGATGCCCGAAGCTGCATCAGGCGGCGCACCCTAGCATAGGGGCTCCGAGGACCGGCCGGCCTCTTGATACTCGGTGAGGGCGCAGGAGAAGGAGGCCCGCCGCGAAGAGGAAGAGGTCGACGTCCCGGTCCGATTCGTCCAGACCATGGATGCAGCCATTGCGTTCCCCGGCAGAGCATGCGCCGTCCTCGTCAAAGCAACGAAGATTCTCGCGGGCCTTGCGTGGCATGGCCCGTGCTCGAGACGACGATCGCGCGCGGCGATGGTCGTCTTCGCCGCCGCCTCCCGGGGTGAGGTTGCGATGGATATCCAGAAGGCCATTCGTGAGCGGCAGTCCTCGCGAGCGATGTTCGATCCCGAAAGGAAGATCCCCGAGGATCAACTCCGGCAGATGCTCGAAGGAGCGCGATGGGCTCCCACCGCCCACAACATGCAAAACTTCGAGGTTATCGTCGTCGACGACCGAGCGCTCCTCGACGCGTTGTCGAACATTCGCGGCGGAGTCTCCCAGGCGTTCGTCGAAGAGAACTACGCGCAGCTCTCGTTCTCCGAGGAAGAGCTCCAGAGGAAGAGGGTCGGCATCCTCGGGACCATGTTTCCCGCGTCGTGGCGAACCCCAGGCGTGAAGCCTCGGGTCGACGAGGAGCACGCCCATTCGATCCTCGGGGCGCCCATCAAGATGTGCGCAACCCTTCTGGTCGTTCTCTACGATGCCCGGAAGCGGGCGCCGGCCTCGGAGGGCGACGCCCTGGGCATGATGAGCCTTGGCTGCGTGATGCAGAACATGTGGCTCGTCGCGCAGTCGTTGGGCATTGGCTACCAGATCCAGAGCGTGTTCGGTTCGGATCACGTCGAGCGCGAAGCGCGCCGATTGCTGACCTTTCCCGATCACTTCAAGATCGCGTTCGCCGTGCGCCTTGGTTATCCGAAGGCGATTGAACCGTACCTTCGGGTGCGCCGGGAGATCGAAGACTTCACGCACCGCAACGGCTTCGGCCCGAAACGAGCGCGAGGGCCGGGGTGAAGCGTATAGCGCTCGCGGGAGCGTTTCTCGCCCTATCCGGGTGCGCGGCAGCGAATGCGCAAGCGCCCGGGCCGGCCACGCCCACCACAGCCGGCGGCGCTCCGGTTCGGCCGGGCCCATCGGTCACCGGACGCAGCGCCGGGGATCGGCCGAGTCCCATCGGACGCATGGCGCGCATCCCCGGGGCGACCTTCCGAATGGGCTCGGAGTTGGGGGAGGCGGACGAGATGCCCGTCCACGCCGTTCGCGTCGCTGCCTTCGACCTGGACCTCACCGAAGTGACGGTGGCCGAGTACGCGCGATGTGTCCACAAGGGGGCGTGCCCGGCAGCGGCGTCGGTCGTTCAGTGGCCGGGCGTGACGAGCGACGACCAGCAGCTCTCGAAAGACATGTGCAACGAGGACAGGGCGGATCGCCAAGACCATCCGATCAACTGCGTCGATTGGGCCATGGCCGACGCTTTCTGCCGCTGGCAGGGCAAGCGCTTGCCGACTGAGCCGGAGTGGGAATACGCGGCTTGCGGGGGCGACTGCGACGCCGCGATGAAGAGCCAGGTCGGACGCGCTGGCCTGCAAGCCGCCGAGCGCTGGCCGTTTACGTCGCGCGTCGCGATGACATGGCAGGGGCCATTCGGCCTCTTCGACATGGCCGGCAACGTCTGGGAGTGGACATCGAGCCCGTATTGCCCGTACGACAAACCGGCTTGCGGCGACAGCCGGATGGTCGTGCGTGGCGGAAGCTGGACGATGGTCGATTACCTGTTCGTGCGACTCACCGATCGCTCGCCGACCGACCCCAAGACGAGAAACACGAATCTTGGCTTTCGCTGCGCGCGAAGCTCGCCGGCTCCCTGAGCCCGCACGCGCGCCGCGCGGGGCAGCATGGGCTCTGGGGGCGAAACGTCCATCCGGAGTGCAACGGGCTCGACGGTCCGGCATCCAACGAGTCGCGGCCGCCACGGCGGTCCTTTCGCTGGCGTGGTACTTGAAGCGGGACAGAGGATGCTCGTTTCATCATTCGGGCTCGAGGGCACAGGGAGACTCACGGCTCTCGTCGTGGAGGACGAGCCGCACTTGCAAAAGGCGATGAGCGCGGAGCTTGCGCGCCTTGACTTTTGTGTGCTGGCGGCGAGCCACTTCGATGCGGCGGTTCGATATTTGACCGCCTACCGGACGGAAGTCGTCAGCATCGACATCGGGCTTCCCAACAAGTCCGGTTACGAGCTCTGCGAGCACATCCGTAGGCGGTTCCCGCTCGAAGCGCTCCCCATCCTCATGACGAGCGAGTACGGGAGCCCGCAGGAGCGGGCCTATGCGGAGGACGCGGGCGCGAGCGCCTTTCTCCGCAAACCGTTTGCCATGCCCGAGTTCGTCCGATCGATCCAGTCCCTGACCGCCGCGCTGCGCTGGAAAAGGTCACGGCGAATCGCCGCCGACCGCGGCACTTCGCCGGGGCCATGGTTACAATCGAACGTATGCGAGTCCTCGCCTTTCCGCTCTTCCTTCTCTTCGCCGCCTGTGCCGCGGGGGAGGGCATGCGCTTCCAGGTGATCAGCATGGAGCGGCCCCCGGAGGGCCTCGGCCTCCCGCCACCTGTGGATTATCAGCCGTGCTACGTGGGGGAGGCTCGCGGATACGATCACAACGGCGACGGCAAGGTCGACGAAGTGCGCGTGTCGATCAAGGGACGCGAGCGCTGCTACGGCGAGGACTTGAACCACGACGGAGTCATCGACACGTGGGACGTGATGGATGAAAATGGCAATCTCGTGAAGCGGGCGCACGACTCGAACGGCGACGGGCGATCGGACCAGGCGTGGACGTTCGATCCGTCGCGAAAAGGGTGTGCGACTGTTGCGGCCGACGTCAACGGCGACGGAAAGCCTGCGCCGGGAACTCCAATCGACATCTGTCAGCAGCTCTCGAGGGGAGCGCGCTGAGCGCGTCGACTCGCACGGTGCTTCCCCCGATCGATCCCGAGTGGGCGGCGGCGCACTCGGTGCACTACGGCTTCCTCGCCAACCAGCAGAACATGCTGGAAGACGCTCAGCGGACCGGTTCATACCGGACCGGGATCACCGCCAACCGGAGCGACTTCTCGGGACGGACCGTCCTCGACGTGGGGGCGGGCACGGGCATCCTGTCGATCTTCGCGGCGCAAGCCGGGGCCCGAAAAGTCTACGCCGTCGAAGGCACGCACATGGCGGAGCATGCACGGCGCCTCATCGAGGGGATCGGCCTGGCGGATCGCATCGAGATCGTCCGCGGCAGTCTCTCCGAGATATCGCTCGCAAACAAAGTGGATATCGTGATTTCGGAGCCGTGGGGCTTCTTTCTCTTTCACGAGCGAATGGTCGAGGCCTTTCTCCTCGCGCGCGATCGATTTCTCGCCCCCGGCGGAAAGCTCTTTCCGTCCACGGCGCGGCTGTGGCTTGCACCCTTCATCGACCAGCCGCTCCACGACTCGCGGACGCACGCGGCCGCGTTCTGGCAGCAATCCGACTTTTTCGGCGTCGACTTGTCGACCATGGCCGACGTCGCGGCTCTCGAGCTCTTCGCGATGCCCGTCCTCGGGCCCGTAAACCCGCAGGACCTAATGGCGAGCCCCGCCGTCTATCCGTTCGATTTCACGAAGATGAGTCTGGGCGATCTCGCTGAGATCCGGCTGCCTTTCGAGTTCGTCGCCACGCATTTCGGGCCTATCCACGGCATCGCCGGTTGGTTCGACGTGGCATTCGAAGGGACGGATCGGCGCGTCGTACTTTCGACCGCGCCCGACCAACCTCGCACCCACTGGAGTCAATTGCGCTTCCTTTTCGCGGAGCCCCCAGTCGTCCACGTGGGCGACCGAATGCGAGGTTCGCTCCTTCTCAAGGCGAATCGGCAATCGAGCTACGATGTCGTATTCGAGGGCGAGGTCGAGGGAGCCGCGCGTTTGCCCCCGCAAACCTTCTATATTCACACGTATTTGAATTGGGGAAACTGAAGGCCGACGAGCGGGCCCACGCCCTCACGTCTTTATCGACGAGAGGAGAGCCTGCGCTGGATGGAGC
>JBAULD010000793.1:0-1848 GCA_049578005.1 Polyangiaceae bacterium | reverse complement strand
CGCGGAATGCGCAGACGGTGGGAGTGGGGGATCTTGTTTCGCTCGCCACGCCGCCGGAGACGCCCGTCCGTCCCGTGGACCGGCAGATCGCCGAGGCCGCCCGCGCGCGCGGCGGGGTCTTCGCCATCGATCCATCCGCTGGCAGCGACGCGCAGGGGCTCGTGCGGCGCCTACGCGACCTTGAACGAGCGGGGCTCGTGGCCGCCGAGGGCCCGGCGCGCTGGAAGGTACCGCCGGATCTCCTCGACCGGCTCGCCGAGCGGGCATGCGACGCGCCGCCTCGCTACCGGCTCGTCGTTCGCAAGGAGCCCCTGTCGCTCAAGGAGCAGGTCGTCCACCGGGGACCGGTCTGGCTCGACGGCGTCGAGACCAAGACGTTTGCCCGCTGGGGACTGGGGGCCGACGTGCGGCAAGCCGTTGCTGACCGCAACGAGGCGCTGCGTCGCCTTGGCATCGGGCCGGACGATCCGGACCGGGTAGCGAAGCTGCGTGAACTGGAACGGCGCGGGCTCGGAGCCGAGATCGCCGCGCGTTCGGGCCTGGCGTTTCTCGCACGCGTACCGGAAGGCTTCCGGGGGCGCATCCAGCCGGCCGAATGCGCCGGCCCACCGAGCGCCTACGCCGTCGTGTCGGACGGGGAGCGCTTCGTCGTCTTGCGATCGACCCCCGCGCTGCGCGCCTTGCAGGGGCAGTCCGTTGCGGTCGCGCGTGACAACAAGGGACGGCTCGTCGTCCGTCCCGCTCTCGACAGAGGCATCGATCGCTGAGGGAGGTCCTCACGGTCCCTGCCTGCGCTTCCGCCACGATCTCGCCCCGGCCTTCCCCGCCTGGGGCGGAGGTTCCAAGCTGCCGGACATACGGCGACGGAATCGAAGTGGGCAAGAGCGCATGCGGGGGTAGAGAGCGAGGCAGCCGGCCGAGCAATACGCGCGGGGGCGAGGGTGGTGGTCGAGTCAGGGGGTCGCGGGGCGGTAGCAACCAACGCGCGCGCCGCGGGGGCCCGCATGGTCCCGTCGTGGCCACCGCGAGGCCGGTCGGTTCGCTGTCGGTACGCATAGGGGCTGCGCACGTCGAGGTGCGAGCGACGAGTAGCTCAAGGAGCAGCTGGAGCTGCTCCGCCGTCGCATCTTCGTCGAAGGCCGAGCGGATCGACGCCACGCAGCTGGAGATGGGGCACGCCGCGAGAGCCGTCGAGAGCGGGGTCCATGCAGGGGTACGCATGTGGCGCGGTCTCCACCCGGTATCCCTTGCTGGCCAGCGCCCGAGCGTGGATGCGCAGCAGCGCGTCGCCGTCGTCAACCACGAGAATGTGCGGCCCGTCGTGTTCCGGTTGCGTCATCCTTCCCGCCCGCTGCTTCTGTTTGCAGCTCCATCCAGGACCTCGCGCACGCGCGTCGTGAGGGCCTCTGGCGTAATCGGCTTCTGAAGATGGGCGATTTGCGCTTCGAGCACGCCGTGGCGGACGATGCTGTCATCCGTGTAGCCCGACATGCAAAGCACCCTCATGTCGGGCCGAGCGCTTGCGAGTCGCTTCGCCAGCTCTGGCCCGCTCATCTGCGGCATGACGACGTCGCTGAGGAGCAGATGGATCGTCGTTGGGTGCTTCTCGGAATGCAGGAGCGCCTCGCCGGCGTTGCGCGCCTCGATGACATGGTACCCGCTCCGCTGGAGGATACCCCTGGCGACGACCCGCACCTGGTCGTCATCCTCGACGAGCAGGATGGTCTCGGAGCCTCGGAGCGTCGTGGGTGGCACTGTTTCTCCGACCGTCTCGACGTCTGCGTCAACGCGCGGCAGGTAGACCTTGAAGGTGGTCCCCTTTCCGACCTCGCTGTAGACCCAGACGCT
>JBAULD010000792.1:0-3012 GCA_049578005.1 Polyangiaceae bacterium | reverse complement strand
GTCGTGGTTCCGGAGCAGAGGTTCGTGCAAACGTTGCCGTCGTGGCTACAAATGTGAGATCCATTGCCGGTTATATTGCCGTCATAGGAGACGAAGACGCCCCCGCCCGAGCCAGCGCCTCCCGAGCCGCTTCCCATCCCCCCGTCGCCTGCGTCGGGCGCGCTGTCATTGCTGCCGCCGCAGCCGGCACTCCACCCCAGGAGAGCGACCCACGCGGCTAAAGCAAATGACGCGATGTAACGAGTTGTGCGCATATGAGAACGCTCCCACAGAATGTTTATTTTCGGCAGTCGTGCCGCGAACTACCTTAGAATTCTACGCGAAGAATCGAATCGGGCGAGGACGCGGCACTCGCGAGTCTCTGGGACGGCACACTGCGAGGGATCCGATTAGCCCAGGTGCGAAGATGGGACCTCGCATTGACGAAATCCAACGGATACGGCAGGCGGACGAGTCGCTACCGAAGGATGACCCACCCACAAGCGCGGCCCGGGTGGGCCGGCGGACGCGCGGGAACTACTGCCGTCTGCGCGACCGGAGGCGGTCCGCCGCTCCTGGCCCGAACCAAGGCCGTGTGCTACTGGGTGGCCGCCGAAAGTGAACCGCCGTTCACGCACCAAAGCCGTGCCCACAATCGCCGGGACGCAGGGAGGAGAACGGGGTTCTCGCCCGGTGTTCTTGCGTTCCCGCCCATCGGAGTAGCCCAATGTCCTCGACGGCGAGTACCCAATCCTTATCGGAGAGGACCGAGCGCGCTGCAGGCGCCCTCGGCGAGGCCGCAGAACCCGTACGGGTCGCGAAGAAAAACCGCGGGAGACCGTATCTCATCCTCGGCTGCGTCGTCGCGTGCGCGCTCGTCGTCTACGGGGTGATGGCATGGATGTCACGCGGCAGAGAGAACACGGACGACGCGCAGGTCGACGGCGACACCGTCACCGTGTCTACGCGCGTCAGCGGCGCCGTCCTCAAGGTTCACGTCGTCGACAACCAGCAGGTCAAGAAGGGTGACTTGCTGGCCGAGATCGATCCGGCCGATCTCGCGACCAAAGTGAAGGAACAGCGGGCCGAGGTCGCCGCGGCGCGGGCCCAGGCCGATGCTGCGGACGCTCAGGTGGCCATCGTGGAGGCCATGTCCCGCGGAGGGCTCTCGGCGGCACGCGCGCAGCTCTCTGGGTCGACCCTGTCGCTAGCCGGCACCGACGCGCAAGTCGAGTCGGCCAAAGCGGCGCTCTCCCGAGCCCAGGCGGAGGCCGCCCGCGCGGATACGGATCTCGCCCGATCCGAGTCGTTGCTCAAGGATCAGGCGATTCCGCGAGCGCAGGTCGACACGGCGCGATCGAACGCACAAGCCGCGCACGCCGCGGTCGAGCAGGCGCAGGCGCAGCTCGCAGCCGCCGTCGACACGAAACGCACGGCCGAAACCCGGATCGCCGAAGCCCAAGGGCACGTCGTCCAGAGCGCGCCCATCGACGCGCAGCTCGCCGCTGCACGCGCGAACGCCAACCTTGCCCACGCTCGGAGCGATGCCGCGCAAGCCGTGCTCGATACCGCCCAGTTGCAGCTGTCGTATACGCGCATCCAGGCGCCGACCGACGGACTGCTCTCACGCCTCGCCGTGCGCGAGGGACAGCTCGTTCAAGCCGGACAGCAAGTCGTCGTCATCGTCCCGAACACGACGTACGTCCTCGCCAATTTCAAAGAAACCCAAATCGGGCAGATGCACACTGGACAGCGCGCGGAGATCACCGTCGACGCATTCCCCGGCCGCACCTTCGAAGGAAAGGTCGACAGCACCGCACCTGGCACCGGGGCTCGTTTCTCGCTTCTGCCGCCGGACAACGCCTCGGGCAACTTCATCAAGGTCGTCCAGCGCGTACCGGTCAAGATCGTCTGGACCGCCGTCCCCGCGGACATCAAGCTCTCTGCGGGGCTCTCCGCGGACGTGACCGTTTACACACGGTAGGTCGGGATACTTCCATGGGAAGAGCAAACGTTGTCGCGGCCGCACTGTGCCTGGCGATGGGCCTCGAGTCGCGCGGCGCACCTGCGCAGCAGCCATCGTCGATGCGACAGCTGTCCCTCGCGGATGCGGTCTCCATCGCGCTAGAGCACAATCCGGACTCGCTATCGAGCGAGGCCGAACTGAAGGGCGCCGAGTCGGCGAGGAACGAAGTGCAAGGCGGCCTAGGACCGAAAGTGCATGTCGACGCGAACGCACAGCTATGGAATTCGCCGTTCGACATCGCTTTCGGTGGCGGGAGCATCCGCGTCCGTGACGCCTTCACCTGGACCGCGAGCGTTTCGGCCGTGCAGCCGCTCACGCAGCTATTTGCTATTTACGATCAATACAAATTGCAGGACTTCGGGGTCGACGTCGCGACCATGCGTCGCGCGGCTACGAGACGAAACATCGCCTTTCGGGTCATCGAAGCCTATTATCGGCTCCTGGAGGCGAGCCGGCTCTCCCAAGTGGCGGAGGCGTCGGTGGCTCAACTCGAAGCTCAGCAGAGGCAGGCCCAGTCTCTGTTGGACAACGGTGTAATCGGGAAAAACGACCTTCTCCGTGCAAGCTTGGCGCTGGCAAGCGCGCGCCAGCGCGACATTCAAATGCGCGGGCAAATTGACCTCGCACGCGGCCAATTGGCCGCGGCGATGGGTGTACAGGAGACCGAGTCGTTCGAGCCCGCTCCGTTCCTGGGCGAGCCGCCCCCGACCGGCACGCCGACGATCCGTTCGGCCGAAGCGCTGGCGACCTCCCAGCGGCTCGAACTTCGAGAGCTCGATCGACGCATCGATCAGGCGGACAAGAACGTCGGCGTGGCGAAGACGAAGCTCATACCGCAGGTCAGTGCGGCCGCGAACTACACGCATTTCGAAGGCTCCGCGTTCCAGCAGTCAAACGCTTTTTACGCGGGTCTCTTCGCGTCCTGGGACGTCTGGGATTGGGGCACGACGCCGGCCGGAATCCGATCGGCGGAGTCGCAACTGAGTCTGGCGCGGCTTGCACGCAGG
>JBAULD010000791.1:0-1678 GCA_049578005.1 Polyangiaceae bacterium | reverse complement strand
TGCCTGATTTACTTCGAGCGGAGTGAGCAGCGTGCAGGCCGCGCCGACGTTGCAATCCGCGCTGCTGCCGCCACCCTTTGCCCCGCCGTCGTGCCCGTTGCTCGAACCGGAGCCCGAGCAACCGACGACCCACGTCGCAGCCGCCACGAGCGGTCCTATCGGCCTCATGGTCACAGTCCTCTCGGTGGCCAGACTATCGCGCCGCGCGACGCTCCGGCGGAAACTCCAGTTCGAGGGCGGCGTCGACGCGGGCGAGTTCGGCATCCACACGGGAAAGAAGGTCGGGCGCGCGCGACAGATCTCCGGCTCGCGCCGCCGCTTCGAGCGCACTCGCAAGGTCGGATGCCCGCATTGCGCCGATGGCCAAGAGGGCGATTTTCATGTTCTGAGCGTGCCAAGCCGCCGCACCCACGTCCCCGGCATTCACGCGCTCGTGCAGCGCCTGCATCATCGGGGCGGACGTACTTCGGAACGAGGTCACGACGTCCTCCAGAAGGTCACGATCGCGGCCGAATCGCTCGAGCGCCTGGGTGAGGTCGAGCGGGCCCGGCTCCGTCGACGCCGTTCGAATGCGTCCTTCCGATGCCGCGCGCTGCGCCACCCTGCATCGTTCGGCCGCGTTTTCGAGGACGCTCCGGAGCTTGATGCGCTCAATCGGTTTGCTGAGGTAGCCGTCCATGCCGGCGGCCTTGCACGCCTCACTGTCGCCCTCCATGGCGTTCGCGGTCAGCGCCACGATGTGGAGCCTCTCGCTTCCCCTCATCGCCTCTCGCGCCCGCATCTGCCGTGTTGCCTCGAGCCCGTCCATGATGGGCATCTGCACGTCCATGAGCACGAGATCGAACCGCTCCGACAGCGCGCGCTGGACCGCGGCGGCGCCGTCGGCCACTGAAGTCACCGTGCAGCCAAGCTTGGTCAGGAGCTTGCTCGCGATCGTTTGATTCACCGGGTTGTCTTCGGCGAGCAGGACACGGATCGGAGTCGCGGCCAAGGCGATGTGCGGCTCGCTGGCGGCAGCACCGCCCGCGGCTTGAGGCGCCGCGGACACGAAAGGCAACGTGAACTCGAACGCGCTGCCCCGGCCGGCCTCGCTCTCGACCTCGAGCGCGCCCCCGAAGAGGCCGACCAATTCTTTGCAAATCGACAGACCGAGCCCCGTGCCGCCGAACGTACGGGTGGTCGAATCGTCTGCCTGGGCGAACGCCTCGAAAATCAACTTCTGCTTTTCCGGCGGGATGCCGATGCCGCTGTCCGCTACCCGGACCCGAATCTTGCGGGCGTCCGCCGGATCGAGGCGCACCCCTACGCGGACGGACCCCGATGCGGTGAATTTCACCGCGTTTCCGACGAGGTTGACTACGATCTGACGCAAGCGCACGGGGTCGCTGACGATGGCTCGGGGCACGTCCGGTTCGACGCTCAAGTCGAACGTCAGGCCTTTCTGCCGCGCGCGGGAGGCCAGTGGCTTGAGCGCCTCCTCGAGCAGCCCGAAGACGTGGACCGGCACTTGTTCCAGCGTGAGTCGACCGGACTCGATCTTGGAGAGGTCGAGGATGTCGCTGATGATTCCGAGAAGACTCTCGCCGGAGGATTGAGCCGCTTCGATGAAGTCGCGCTGCTCGGCCGTCAGCTCGGTTTCCGCGGCGAGCGACAGCATCCCGAGCACGCCGTTCAAGGG
>JBAULD010000790.1:0-4078 GCA_049578005.1 Polyangiaceae bacterium | reverse complement strand
GCCGAGCACTCTGGACACGCCCGCCAATCGGACGGCGATGCCCGGCGCCGACGCGAGTAAGTGGGTGTCCCTTCAGTCCGCCGCGGGTGTCATCGCCTTTCTCCTGGGCGACGATGCGCGAGATATTTCCGGGGCGGCCATACCCGTGTACGGAAGGGCTTGAGTCATGATCCCCCGGTACACTCCGTCCGATTTTGCCGATCTCTGGTCCCAGGGCCACCGCTATCGCGTGTGGTTCGACGTGGAGCTCGCCGCGTGCGACGCCATGGAGGAGGCGGGTTTCGTTCCGCGCGGAACGGCAGCGGCCATCCGCGGCAAGGCGATCGCGCTCGATCCGGCCCGTATCGACCAGATCGAGCGCACGACCAAACACGACGTCATCGCCTTCTTGGCACACGTCGAAGAACTCGCCGGGTCCGAGGCGCGATGGCTCCACCGCGGCATGACGTCGAGCGACGTGCTCGACACCTCGCTCGCCATTCTCATGCGCGACGCGTGCGACAAGCTGATCTCGCGCTGCGATCGGCTCCTCGGAGCGCTGGCCGGCCGGGCGCGAGAGCACGCGAAGACACCGATGATCGGCCGGAGCCACGGCATCTTCGCCGAGCCGATCACGTTCGGCCTCGCCCTCGCCGGCCACCACGCCGAGATCGCGCGCGGTCGAACGCGGCTAGACGTCGCTCGACGGGAGATCGCCGTCGGAAAGATCGCGGGCGCGGTCGGTTCGTACGCCCACCTCAACCCCGAGATCGAGAAGCGCGCTCTCTCCTCGCTCGGCTTGCAGCCCGAGACCGTCGCGACCCAGGTCGTCGCCCGCGATCGGCACGCGGCATACGTCGCCGCGCTCGCGCTCGTCGCGGCGGGGATCGAGCGGCTAGCGACGAGCGTGCGCCACTGGCAGCGCAGTGAAGTCGCAGAGGCCGAGGAAGCGTTCACCCACGGGCAAAAGGGGTCGAGCGCGATGCCGCACAAGCGAAACCCGATCCTCAGCGAGAATCTTTGCGGATTGGCGCGCGTCGTGCGGGCGGCGGTCGTGCCCGCGCTGGAAGACGTCGCGCTGTGGCACGAGCGCGACATTTCGCATTCTTCGGTCGAGCGCATGATCGTCCCGGACACCACCGCAACGCTCGCATTCATGCTGGACCGTGGCGCCGCCATGGTCGACGGTCTCGTCGTCTATCCAGAGAACATGAAGAAGAACCTCGACCGCGCCGCCGAGCTGTATTTCAGTGAAGCCGTGCTCCTCGCGCTCGTGGAGGCCGGCATCCAGCGGCAAGACGCGTATCTCCTCGTCCAGCGCAATGCGATGCGTGCATGGAGCGGCGAGGGGCGCTTTCGCGAGCTGCTCGAGGGCGATCCGGAGGTGAGCGCGATGCTGAGCAAGCGCAAGTTGCACGAGCTCTTCAATCTCGATCACGCGCTCGCCCATGTTCCGGCGATTCTGGAGCGCGCGCTCGGAAAGTGAGCGCTCGCGTCCGCGCTGCCTACCTACGTCCGTCGAGCCGCCAACACTCGTCGCACCCACGCGCGCGCAACGAGCCCCGCGACCAGCGGCACGTGTCGTGGCTTGAGGCGGCTGACTTCGTCGCCGTACACGGCGCGGACCGGCACTTCGGCGATTCGTAACCTCCGCATCGTGAGCTGCGACAAGAGATCGTTCGGATAGCCGTATCGAGGCCACAGAGCGTCGAGGTCGAGGCGATGGCAGGCTTCTCCGGCGATGGCGGTGTAGCCGCACTGGCTGTCGGAAACCGGGACGCCGATCGCGCGTGAGGTCGCCCACGAGAGCGCCAGGCCCCCGAGGAGCCGGGCCGGCGGCATCCGGCGAACGACGTCGCGCGTGCGAAAGCGAGTGCCCTTGACGTAGTCCGCCTCGCCCCGGGCGACCGGCGCTACGAGCGACAGGAGGTCGCCCGGGTCCATCTGACCGTCGCCCGCCATCACCACGAACACATCGCGAGCGCCCGGCGCAATCTTGCGACCGTGTCTGTATCCGGTCGCGATGGCGGCCCCGACCCCGCGGTTGAAATCGTGACGCAGGACATCGACCCGGGGGTCCCCCGCGGCGCGCGCCGCTTCTGCGGTTCCGTCGGTGCTCGCGTCGTCGACGACGACGATCGCGTCGACCCAAGCCGGAATGCCGCGGACGACCCGTCCGATGCGCGGCGCCTCGTCCCAAGCCGGCATCACGACGACGACACGCGAGCCAATCCACATGATATGTCCTTCTAATCGAGGATGCTTCGACGGCCGCTCGTCTTCTTCGCGGTGGCCGCCGGTCTCGCTATCTGGGCTGGCCAGAAGCTGACCGCGCGCCGGCAGTTCCCCCCGGACACGACGCCCGAGGGCGCCTACGCGCGCATCGCCCTCAGCGTCGCCGAGCGCCAGTACCGCGAGATTTTTGCGTACCTCGAGACCGAGGCGCAATGGGCGGCGTACACGATCCGCGACATGCGCAAGAGGGCCTGCGCGCGCGTGCGCGCGAGCTACCCGCCGGCCGAGCGCGCGCGGTTGCTCGAAGCATGGCAGGGCGAGGCTGACGCACCAGACGGCGCCGACGTCTTCGTTCTCTTGGCAGCCGCCCGCAAGTGGCCCGCGCGACTCGAGCGCGACCTGTCCGGCGTGGCACACGTGGACATCGAAGGCCCGCGCGCGACGGTGATCACCGCGCGCGGTACGCGCTATCCGTTTCGGAGGCGTGATAACGGGATTTGGGGACTGACGATTTTCACCGCGGAGCTCGCGGCCGAAGCGGAGCGTGCGTCGAGAGACCTCGAGGTCGTAGAGCGGGACGCGGCGGATTATGATCGTGTGAACGCCGCGAAGTGAAGCGCAAGGCCGCGGCTCATCCTCTCCCGCCGGCCGCGGCGGAGGCTTTCCTTTTGATATCTTCCCACGAACGGCCGCTCGGCTGGCCCGTGCCGGTCGGCAGGCCTACGCGCGACCAGCCGGGTTCCAATTCGCCGAAAGGCCCGCGAGCGCCGTCCCAGCCGGCGCGCTGATCGAGCACGTTCGAAAAACCCTCCGAGAGCAGCGTTTGCGCGGCGCGGAGCGAACGGCCGCCGGCCTTGCACCCGACGACGATCTTCGCGTCTTTCGGGAACGCCGCGCTCATGACCGGGACGAAGTCGGGGTTCGGCGTCATGCCCCCCGGGCCCGCGTGCATGAGGGGAACGTTGACTGCACCCTGCGGGTGTCCTGCCTCGAACTCTTCGGTGGTCCGGACGTCGACGTAGGTCCAGCCTTCGGCGAGCTTTTCGCTCGCTTCCTTGGGAGAAATGCGCGTGGGGCCATTCATGCCGATCGCATAGCATCGCTCCGCCCCCAGCCGCTCCTTCTCACGGTCGCGGTCTGGAACACTTCGGCTGACCCCGCGCTCATGCCGTCTCGTCGAGAATGCTTGCGCTCTTCCGGCCACGTGGCACGCCGCTCGCTCCGTCGAACGGCACGGAGGTGCGTGTCATGGCTGTTGACCTCATGGAGTCCGTGAGACGGATGCTCACGCCGGACGTCGTCGCGAACGCCGCCGACACCGCGGACGAGGCCCCCGACACCGCGCGCAAGGCCCTGAACGGCGCCGTCCCGACGATCTTCGCTGGGCTCGCCCACTCCGCCGCGGCGACCGGCGGAGCGCCTCGCGTCTTCAGTGTGCTCACCGAGGGAGGCAACACGGGTCAGGGGCTCATGAGCAAAGTCTTCGGCGAGCGCGCCGGGGCCGTAACGGACGCGCTCGCGAGCAGCGCCGGCACCAAGAGCAGCTCCGCTTCGCGTCTGCTCGCATTCGCGTTTCCGCTGGTCGCCGGAGTCCTCGGCAAACAGATCGTCTCCAATGGCCTGAACCCCGGCGGTCTCGCGCAGAAGCTCCTCGACGAGAAAAGGCGATTCTGGACGATCCGAACACGCCGCCGGGGCTCGCCGGCGCCCTTGGTCTCGGGAGCCTATCGGAGCTCGGAGGCTCTGCCCTGGGCATCGCCGAGCCACAGGTCCGCACAGCCGCAGCGCCGGTACCGACCGCGGTCGAGCGCAACGCTCCGGTCGTCGAGCGCAGCGCCGCGACGCGGCGACGCGCCCCGTGGGG
>JBAULD010000789.1:0-1671 GCA_049578005.1 Polyangiaceae bacterium | reverse complement strand
GCTCTGGCGCGGGAGCCCTCGGTGGTCGCCGTTCCGCTCGAGCCGCTCACGCACGACCAAGTCGCGGAATACTTGGTACCGATCTTGGGGCAGCCGCCGTCCGAACCGATCTTGGCCAAAGTGTTCGACAAGACCAAGGGCAACCCCTTGCTCGTCTCGGAGCTCGTGCACGTCTTACGCGCGAAAGACTGGCTCTCGACGGGTCAGGTGGCCACGAGCGCGCTCGTCCGAAACGACGGAGTTCGCTCGGCCATTCTCTTTTATCTGGCGTCCCTTTCCGAAGAAGCGACGCGCGCGCTCGCCGCGGCGTCGGTCTGCGGACTCTCGTTCGAGCTCGCGCCGCTCGCGACCGTGCTCGGTGCGACGAACGCGAGCGTTCTGTCGCAGCTCGATGTCTTGGAGGCCGCGCGCATCGTCGCCAGGTCGCGCTCGGGCTCGTATTCGTTCACGTACCCGTTGGTGCGCGATACGCTCTATGCGCGCATCTCGGCGTCCGAGAAGGCGCGGCTCCACGCGGCCGTTGCAGGCACGCTCGAGGCCCAAGCGGGCGCTTGCGACCGCGAGCGTGCGGCGCAAATCGCCCACCATCTCGTGATGGCCGCTCCTATCGGGGACGTCGCGCGAGCCGTCGCGTGGAGCGTTCGGGCGGCGGAGTTGGCCGAAGCCGCCGGCGACGACGCGGGGGCCGTACAGTGCGCGGAGCGCGCGCTCGGGATACTCGCGTTTGCGCAGACTCCCACTCTGGAAGATCGTGCGCGCCTTTTGGCCATTTGCGGACGGTTGCGCAGCTGACCACGGGCCGCGAGGTCGAGTTCGTGTGCCCCACGCAAACGTCAGACGCTGCACTCAAGAACGGACGGTCGCGAACAGCTAACCAAATGCCCCGACATGACCTTGATTGAGACCGATCGTGTTTTCCCCAGCGAGCCCGCCGGTCATGCATGCGGCTCCGGCGATCCTTGCGCGTCCGGCTCGAATGAGGACGCGCGACGCCGCGATAGACATCTGGGTGTCATCGGTGAACGTCCCCGGCGGAACGTAGTAAACGATCTGAGCGTTCGTGGGCTACAACGGTCCTCCCCAGCTCGAGGCGAACTGATATCCTCGCGGTCCGCCAATCGCGAAGGAGGCACCATGAACGTCTGGAAGCTGTCCACAATCGCACTTGCACTGGGATTGAGTTTCATCGTGGGGCGCGACGCCTTCACGAGGGCCGACGCAGCGACCGGCGCCGGCGATCGATCGGAACGCATCGGGTATGATTGGGGTCTGGAGCAGCCCCATATGGAGCAAGCCCTTCGCGATCTGCGTGGTGCCCGTCACTCGCTCGAGGCGGCGTCCGAGCACAAGGGCGGCTGGCGCGCGCTCGCGCTCAAACACACCGACGAAGCCATCAACGAGACGATTCGTGGGATGGAATACGCCAAGAACCATCCGAGGGAGTGATCGACGACGTGAAATCGGCGTGGCCGGGAGCCCGCGCGCACGTTAAGGACGGGCGATGGATCGCAAGGAGATCGTCGCCCTCGACAAGGGTCACGTCTGGCACCCGTATACAGCGATGGGGCCTTACATCGAGGGCACCGACCCGCTCGTCATCGCGCGGGCCGAAGGGTCGCGGCTCTTCGACGTAGACGGCCGGACCTACATCGACGCGACGTCGAGCTGGTG